>CALIDR010000097.1 GCA_938022295.1 uncultured Burkholderiaceae bacterium | reverse complement strand
GACCGCCACGCCGATCCCGCGCACGCTCGGCATGGCGCTCGAGGGCCTGCGCGACCTCAGCGTGATCGCCACCGCGCCGCAGCGGCGCCTGGCGATCAAGACCTTCGTGCGCAACGAGCACAACGGCGTGATCCGCGAGGCGGTGCTGCGCGAACTCAAGCGCGGCGGGCAGGTGTACTTCCTGCACAACGAGGTCGAGACGATCCTGCACCGGCGTGACAAACTCGCCGAACTGCTGCCCGAGGCGCGCATCGGCGTCGCCCACGGCCAGATGCCCGAGCGCGAGCTCGAGCGCGTGATGCGCGACTTCGTCGCCCAGCGCCACAACCTGCTGCTGTGCTCGACGATCATCGAGACCGGCATCGACGTGCCGACCGCGAACACGATCGTGATCAGCCGCGCCGACAAGTTCGGCCTCGCGCAGCTGCACCAGCTGCGCGGGCGCGTGGGCCGCAGCCACCACCAGGCCTACGCGTACCTGCTGGTGCCCGACCTCGAGAGCCTGAGCAAGGTCGCGGCGCAGCGGCTCGACGCGATCCAGCAGATGGAGGAACTCGGCAGCGGCTTCTACCTCGCGATGCACGACCTCGAGATCCGCGGCGCCGGCGAGGTGCTGGGCGAACATCAAAGCGGCAACATGCAGGAAGTGGGCTTCCAGCTGTTCAACGAGATGCTCGCCGAAGCGGTGCGGGCGCTGAAGGCCGGGCGCGAGCCGGATCTGCTCGGGCCGCTGTCGGGCGTGTTCGGCTCGACCGAGATCAACCTGCACGCGCCGGCGCTGCTGCCCGACAGCTACTGCGGCGACGTGCACGTGCGGCTGAGCCTGTACAAGCGGCTGGCGACGGCCGACAAGGCCGAGGCGATCGACGCGATGCTGGAAGAGATCACCGACCGCTTCGGCAAGCTGCCGCCGCAGGGGCAGACGCTGTTCGACACGCACCGCCTGCGCGTGCTCGCGAAGAGCTACGGCGTGGCGAAGGTCGACGCCGGGCCGCAGGTCATCGTGATCACGTTCCGCCCCAACCCGCCGATCGACGCGCTGAAGATCATCGAGCTGGTGCAGAAAAACCGCGCCGTCAAGCTCGCCGGCAACGAGAAGCTGCGCATCGAGCGGGCGCTGCCCGAGCCCGCCGCGCGCGCGCAGATGGTGCGCGACGTGCTGCGCGCGCTGGGGGCGCCGCACGTGGAGACGGCACCGGCGTGAGCGGCGCGTGCGCGGCGCCGGCCACGCCGGCGGTGGCAACGCCCACGACGTCGCCGACGACCACAATCGCCGGCGAGCCGAGCCCCAGCCGCGACACGTCGGCAGCGAGTTCGCCGAGCCGCGTCAGGTGCCAGCGCTGGGGCGCAAGCGTCGCGTGCTGCACGACGGCCGCCGGCGTCGACGGATGCAGCCCGCCAGCCATCAGGGCCCCGGCCCAGTCGGCGCAGCGCGCCACGCCCATGTAGACGACGAACGTCAGGCCGCTGCGCGCGAGTGCGGCCCAGTCGGGCTCGGTGCCGCCCTCGCGCACGTGGCCGGTGACGAAGGCGACGCCAGGCACGTGCCGCCGGTCGGTGACGGGAATGCCGGCGGCGGCCGGTGCGGCGATGCCAGCGGTGATGCCATGGACCACCTCGACGTCGATGCCGGCCGCGCGCAAGGCGTCGGCTTCCTCGCCGCCGCGCCCGAATACGAAAGGATCGCCGCCCTTGACGCGCACGACACGTTCGCCGCGTTGGGCCTCGCTGACCATCAGCCGGTCGATGAACGCCTGTGGCGTGCTCGTGCAGCCGCCGCGCTTGCCGACGTGGATCACGCGAGCCGACCGGCGCACGTAGCGCAGCACGCCGTCGCCGGCGAGGTCGTCGACGAGCACCACGGTGGCCCGGCGCAGCGCCCGCACCGCCTTGATGGTGAGCAGCTCCGGGTCGCCCGGGCCGGCGCCGAGCAGCGTGACGCAGGGACGGGATGGCGTCATGCCGAAACCTCCTGTCCCATCCTCGAACCGACCGGCGGGTTCGCCCGCACCAGCGCCTTGAGCGCCGGCACGCACGAGCCGCACTCGGTGCCGCAGCGCAGACGCGACTGCAGCTTTGCCAGCCTCGCGGCATCGTTGCCGTCGCAGGTCGCCAGCGCCCCGACGATGGCCGACTCGTCGACGTCCAGGCAGTTGCACACCTGCGCCCGACGCGGCGCCAGCGGCTGCGGGGGCGTCGCCCGGCCGCTGAGCAGCGCGCGGCCGAACGCGGCGGCCGGCGCGCCGTCGCGCAGCAGCGCCAGCACCCAGCCCGCGGCGGCGGTGTCACCGGCCAGCATCACGGCCTCGAGCGTTGCCGCCTGCGCGGGTGCACCGGGTGGCGTGGTGAGCCGAAGGGTGCGGCGCTGCCCACCCCGCCGGTCGGAGTAGCGCAGCGCGTCGTCGCGATCGAGACCGAGCAGATGCTCGATCTGCGCGAGCACGGTGTCGTCGACCGCAGCGGCGGCGGCGGCGCGGAAACACACGCCCAGGCGTCCGTCGGGCTCGCGCCCGAATGGCACGCAGCTCGCATACCCGAAGCGGTCGAACAGCGCACGCAGCGCCTCCCGCGTGCGCAGCGTTTCGGCGGCCGGCAGCCAGGCCGCGGCGACGAGCCGCCACGGCAGCACCGCGGGCTCGAGTCGCACCGCCGTGTGCTTCAGCTCGGGCTGCTGCGACTGGGCGCAGCCCGCCGCGGTGGTCAGCGCGTTCACGCCGGCCAGCGTCGCCCCGCCGGCCGCGGTGCCGCCGACGAACTCGCTGCCCCAGTGCATGGCCACGAAGGCCTGGGCCGGGCGCAGCGTCTCGCTCGCGCGCAGCGGCAGCACGCATTGACCCTGGCGCGACGTCACACGCACCAGATCGCCGTCGCGCCAGCCGTGGCGCGCGATGTCCTGCGGATGCAGTTCGAGGGCGGGCTCCTCGTCGTGCGCGAACAGCCGGGCGAGCGTGCCGGTGCGCGTCATGCCGTGCCACTGATCACGCAGGCGCCCGGTCGTCAGTGCGAACGGGTGGCGTGCGTCGCGCTGCTGCGCCGGCGCGCGCCAGGCGGGTGCCGCGAAGCGCGCCCGTCCGTCGGGGGTGTGGAAACGACCGTCGGCATACAGCCGCTGGCCGCCGGTCGACGCGCCTTCGGGGAAGGGCCATTGCTGCGGGCCGTCGTGGTCGAGCCGGGCCCACGTGAGCCCGCCGATGTCGAGGTCGCGCCCGTGCGTCGTCGCACGGTGCTCGAGCCACACCTGCTCGGCGGTCTCGAACGCGAACAGCGTGCCGCCGTCGGTGCGGCGCACGCCGAGCCGCTGCTCGAGCCGGCGCCCGACGTCGCGCGCGATGCGCCAGTCCGCCCGCGCCTGACCCGCCGGCGGCAACACGGCGCGCACGCGGCTGATGCGGCGCTCGCTGTTCGTCACCGTGCCGTCCTTCTCGCCCCACGTGGTGGCCGGCAGCAGCAGGTCGGCGAAGGCGCAGGTCGCGGCCGTGGCGTAGGCCTCCTGCACGATGACGAACTCGGCGCGCTCGAGAGCGCGGCGCACCACGGCCTGGTGCGGCAGCGACTGCGCCGGGTTCGTGCACACGATCCACAGCAGCTTGACGGCGCCGTCGGCCGCGGCCTCGAACATCTCGACCGCCGTACGCCCGGGCTTGGCTGGCAGGTCGTCGGGCACGCCCCACATCGCGGCGAGCTCGGCACGGTCGCCGTCGTCGGCGAGGTCGCGATGGCCCGGCAGCAGCGTGGCCATTGCTCCGACCTCGCGTCCGCCCATCGCGTTGGGCTGGCCGGTCAGCGACAGCGGCCCGGCGCCGGGCCGGCCGATCTGCCCGGTGGCCAGGTGCAGGTTGATCAGTGCGGCGTTCTTGTCGGTGCCGCTCGTGCTCTGGTTGAGGCCCTGGCAGTACAGGCTGAGCGTCGGCCGGCGCTGCCCGTCGTCGTCGAGCCCGGCGAACCAGCGCGCCGCCTGCACGACGGCCGCCTCGTCGAGGCCGCACACCTGCGAGACGTGCTTCGGCGTGAACTCGCGCACGCGGTCGCGCAGCGTCTCGAAGCCGCGGGTGTGCGCGGCGATGAAGCCAGGGTCGGTGAGCCCCTCCCACAGCATCAGGTGCAGCATGCCGTGGAACAGCGCGACGTCGGTGCCAGGCAGCAAGGGCAGGTGCAGGTCGGCCATCGCCGCCGTCTCGGTGCGCCGCGGGTCGGCGACGATCCAGCGCTGTCGCGGGTTCGCGCGTCGCGCGTCCTCGAGACGGCGCATCAGGATCGGGTGTGCCCAGGCGGTGTTGCTGCCGGCGATGAACACCGTGTGCGCGTGCGCGAGGTCGTCGTAGCAGGCCGGCGGCGCGTCGGCGCCCAGCGTCGTCTTGTAGCCCACCACCGCGCTGCTCATGCACAGGCGCGAGTTGCTGTCGATCTGGTTCGTCGCCAGCAGCGCGCGCGCGAGCTTGTTGAAGACGTAGTAGTCCTCGGTCAGCAGCTGGCCGCTGACGTACAGGCCGAGCGCGTCGCGGCCGTGCGTGCGCACGACGGCCGCGATGCGCTCGGCGGCCAGGTCAAGGGCGTCGTCCCATGGCAGCGGCTGCGGCGCCGCGCCGCGGTGCGCACGGTGCATCGGTTCCAGCAGCCGCACCTGGCGTGTGATGTCGGGCGCTGCGGTCAGGTGCAGCGTCGCGCCCTTCGTGCACAGGCGGCCGCGGTTGGCCGGGTGGTCGGGGTCGCCGCGCACACCGGTGATGCGTGCGCCGTCGCTCTCGACGACGACACCGCAGCCGACGCCGCAGTAGGGGCAGACCGTCTTCGTCTCGCGCATCGCTCAGGCCGTGGTGGCGAGGTCGAGCGCCTTCGTCGCCAGCTCGTGGGCGTCGAGGTGGACGATGCCGCCGTCGACGTGCACGGCGAAGCGGGTCGTGCAGCCGTGGTCGGGCGCACGCGCTTCGCCGCTGGCGAGCTCGATCGTCCAGTTGTGCAGCGGGCAGGCGACGGCATGACCGAAGACGATGCCCTGCGACAGCGGGCCGCCGCGGTGCGGGCAGCGGTCGAGCAGCGCGAAGACGCGGTCGTCGTCGGCGCGGAACACGGCGACGTCGGCGCCTTGGGCGCGTGCGACGCGGCGTGCACCGAGGCGTGGAATGTCGTCGACGCGGCACACCGGCGTCCAGGCGGGTGCGAGCTGGGTCATCACGCGGTCTCCTTGGCGAGCTGCAGCGCGTCGAACTGCCGCAGGTCGACCTGCGCCTTCGTGTGTTCGAACCACGGGTCGGGCTCGCCGTCGAGGCTGAACTGCAGCCGCTCCCACAGCGCCTTGCGGTTCGCCGCGTCGTCGAGCACGCGCTGCTTGACGTGGTCGAGACCGACGCGCGCGAGGTAGTGGCAGGTGCGCTCGAGGTACCAGCCTTCCTCGCGGTACAGCTGCAGGAACGCCCCCGTGACCTCGAGCACCTCGTCGGCCGTCTTCACCTTGCAGAAGAACTGTGCGACCTCGGTCTTGATGCCGCCGTTGCCGCCGACGTAGATCTCCCAGCCGGAGTCCACACCGATCACGCCGACGTCCTTGATGCCGCTCTCGGCGCAGTTGCGCGGGCAGCCGCTGACGGCGAGCTTGACCTTGTGCGGTGCGTACATGCGCCACAGCGCGCGCTCGAGCTCCTTGCCCATGCGCGTGCTGTCCTGCGTGCCGAAGCGGCACCACTCCGACCCGACGCAGGTCTTCACCGTGCGCAGCGCTTTCGCGTAGGCGTGGCCGCTCGGCATCCCGATGTCGGCCCAGACTTTGGGCAGGTCTTCCTTCTTCACGCCGAGCAGGTCGATGCGCTGCCCGCCGGTGACCTTGACCGTCGGGATCTTGTACTTGTCGACCGCGTCGGCGATGCGGCGCAGTTCGTCGGCGGTGGTCTCGCCACCCCACATGCGCGGCACCACGCTGTAGGTGCCGTCCTTCTGGATGTTGGCGTGGCTGCGCTCGTTGATGAACCGGCTCTGCGGATCGTCCTTGGCCTCCTTGGGCCAGGTGCTGATCAGGTAGTAGTTGACGGCAGGGCGGCAGGTGGCGCAACCGTTGGGGCTGCGCCAGCCTAGCGCCGCGTAGACATCGGGGATCGACGTCAGATGCCGGCCGCGGATCGCATCGCGCACGTCCTGGTGCCCGAGGTCGGTGCAGCCGCACATCGCCTTCTTCGACGGTGCGGCGCTGTAGTCGGCGCCGGCGGTGGCCATCAGCAGCTGCTCGACGAGTCCCGTGCACGACCCGCAGCTCGCACTCGCCTTGGTGTGCTTGCGCACCTCGTCGAGCGTGAACAGCTTGTGCGTTCGGATCGCTTTGCAGATCGTGCCCTTGGTGACGCCGTTGCAGCCGCAGACCTCGTCGCCGTCGGCCATGGCCAGCGCCTTGTTATGGCCCTGATGGCCGGTGTCGCCGAGGTTCGCTTCGCCGAACACCAGGTGGTCGCGGATGTCGGCCACCGGGCGGCCGTCGCGGATCAGCTTGAAGTACCAGCTGCCGTCGACCGTGTCGCCGTACAGGCAGGCGCCGACGAGCCGGTCGCTCCTGATCACGAGCTTCTTGTAGACGCCGCCGACGGGGTCCGACAGCACGATGTGCTCGGCATCGTCGCCGCCCATGAAGTCGCCGGCACTGAACAGGTCGATCCCGGTGACCTTCAGCTTGGTGCTGACCTGGCTGCCGGTGTAGCGACCGATGCCGAACTCGGCCAGGTGCGTCGCGCACACCTTGGCCTGCTCGAACAGCGGCGCGACCAGCCCGTAGGCCACGCCACGGTGCGCCGCGCACTCGCCGACGGCGTAGATGCGCGCATCGGTGACGGTCTGCATCGTGTCGGTCACGACGATGCCGCGCTGGCAGTGCAGACCGATCTTCTGCGCCAGTTCGGTGTTGGGCCGGATGCCGGCCGTCATCACGACGAGATCGGCCGCCAGTTCCTGCCCGTCGGCCAGCCGTACGGCCTTCACGCGGCCCGACGTGCCGTCGCCGGCATCGCCGACCAGCGCCTGCGTCTGCGCGCCGATGTGAAAGCGCAGGCCGCGCTGCTCGAGCGAGGTCTGCAGCAGCTTGCCGGCCGTCTCGTCGAGCTGGCGCTCCATCAGCCACGGTGCGATGTGCACGACGTCGACCTCCATGCCGCGCTTGGCCAGGCCGTTGGCCGCCTCCAGGCCGAGCAGCCCGCCGCCGATCACGACGGCGTGGCGGTACTGCTGCGCGGCGTCGATCATCGTCTGCGTGTCGGCGATGTCGCGGTACGCGATCACACCCTCGAGGTCGTGACCCGGGACGGGCAGGATGAACGGGTTCGAGCCGGTGGCGATCAGCAGCCGGTCGTAGGCGGCGACGACCTCGCGCCCGGCCGCATCCACGGCCTGCACCTGGCGCCGCCGCCGATCCACACCGACGACGCGCGTGGCCAGGTGCAGCGTGATGCCGTGCTCGTCGTACCAGCCCAGCGGATTCAGCACGATCTCGTCGAGCGTCTGCTCGCCGGCGAGCACCGGGCTGAGCAGGATGCGGTTGTAGTTCGGGTGCGGCTCGGCGCCGAAGACGGTGATCTCGTACAGGTCCGGCGCGAGGCGCAGCAGTTCCTCCACCGTGCGCATGCCGGCCATGCCGTTGCCCACGACCACGAGCTTCATCTTGTTCATTGCGGCTCTCCTCGTGCGGGTCAGAAGTACAGCGCGACGGCGGCCTGCAGGCGCCCGCCGCTCAGGATCGGGATCGCAACCATCGATCGGGCTGCGGCCGCTGCGGCCGCCGGCCCGCTGCCGGCCTCGCTGCCGACGTCGGTGCCGATCGCGGGCATGCCCGTGAGCCAGGTCTGGCCGATGCTGCCTTCGCCGCGCGCCAGCGCGGGGACATCGGGGCCGCCGCCGAGCGTGCCGTCGCGCTCGCAGAAGCCGGCGGTGAGCAGCAGCCGCTCGCGCGCCGCGTCGGGCTGCCAGATCTCGAGCCGCCGCGCGATCGGCGTGTTCAGCGCCGACAGGAACGCCAGCACGTAATGCTGCGGCCCGAGTGCCGCGCAGGGCATCGCCACACCGCGGTTGATGCCGACCTGCCGCGCGCTGTCGGCGCGCAGGAAGCGCTGGCTGTGCCCCAGGTCTTCGATGAACACCGGCAGGCCGCTGTCCCAGGCCTGGCCCGGCAGGCCGTGCCCGCGGCGGAAGCTGGTGCGGCGCGAGATGTACTCGAATGCTTCGCCGGTGGTGCCGTAGTGGCCGTCGACCAGCGTCATGTCCTTCGACTCGGCCGGGTCGTTGCACCACAGCTCGATCGCGCCGGCATGGGCGTCGTCGTCGCCGCAGAAGATCACCAGCACCGACGTCAGGAACTCGCCGGCGAAGATCGGCAGCGCGATGCCGCAGGTCAGGCCATCCTCCTGCGCGGCCCTGGTGCGGCGGAAGTTCGTCTCGTCGAACTGCTTGAGCACGATCGGGTGCCCGGCCTCCCAGGCGCGTCCAGGCAAGCCCTCGCCGCGTGCGAAACACAGGCTCGGGCTGGCGGCGCCGAAGCGGCTTGCCGTGCCGTACAGGCCGCCGCCGAACTCGAGCAGGTGGCGGTCGTTGCCGGGCACCCAGTACTCGACGGCACGGATGAACGTCTTCATGGCCGCGTCTCAGGCCTCGGCCGTCTCGGCATGGGCCTGCCGGGTGTAGAGGAAGTCGAGCACTTCTTTGCGGCACTGCACGTAGTGGCGGTCCTCGGCCAGCGCGACACGGTCGCACGGGCGCGGCAGGTCCACGCGCAGGATCTGGCCGATCGTCGCCGCCGGCCCGTTGGTCATCATCACGATGCGGTCCGACAGCAGCACGGCCTCGTCGACGTCGTGCGTGACCATCACGACCGTGCTGTGCGTGCGCGCGACGATCTTCAGCAATTCGTCCTGGAGTCTGGCACGGGTCAGCGCGTCGAGGGCGCCGAACGGCTCGTCCATCAGCAGCACCTTGGGCTCCATCGCGAGCGCGCGGGCGATGCCCACGCGCTGCTTCATGCCGCCGGAGATCTCGTGCGGGCGCTTGTGCAACGCGTGGCCCATGCCGACGAGCTCCAGCGCCGCCCGGGTACGTTCCTTCAGCTGCGTCTTCGATTCGCGGTCGCCGAACACGCGCTCGACGCCGAGGTGGACGTTGTCGAAGCAGCTCAGCCACGGCAGCAGCGAGTGGTTCTGGAACACGACGGCGCGCTCGGGGCCGGGGCCCGCGATTTCACGGTTGTCGCACAAGAGCACCCCCGAGGTCGGCTTCAGCAGGCCGGCGATCAGGTTCAGCAGCGTACTCTTGCCGCAGCCCGAATGGCCGATGAGGGTGACGAACTCGCCACGCTCGACCTGCAGGTCGATCTCGCGCAGCGCGTGAAAGCTGCCTTTGCGGGTGTGGAACACCATCTCGGCGTTCTGGACTTCGATGAAGCGGGTCATGGTCGGCTCCGGAGGTTCGCCAGTCGCGCGCCACCCTGCCGGCCACGACGGGGCGGCGGCACGGCAGCGCGGGAAGACGGGGTCAGTCCTCGTGACTGAAACGGCGTGCGATCCAGATCAGCGCCTGTTCGAGCAGAAGCCCGACGACGCCGATGACGAAGATCGCGACGATGATGTGCTGGACGTTGAGGTTGTTCCACTCGTCCCACACCCAGAAGCCGATGCCCACGCCACCTGTCAGCATCTCGGCGGCGACGATCACCAGCCACGCCGTGCCCACCGACAGCCGCACGCCCGTGAGCATGTAGGGCAGCACGGCCGGCAGCAGGATGCGCGTGACCACCTTCCACTCCGACAGGTTCAGCACCCGCGCGACGTTCAGGTAGTCCTGCGGCACGCGCTGCACGCCGACCGCGGTGTTGACGACCATCGGCCAGATCGAGCAGATGAAGATCGTCCATATCGCGGCCGGGTTGGCCGCCTTGAACACCAGCAGCCCGATCGGCAGCCACGCCAGCGGCGACACGGGCTTGAGCAGGCTGATCAGCGGCGAGACCATGCGCGAAACGAACTCGACGCGGCCGATCAGAAAGCCGAGCGGAATCCCGGCCACTGCGGCCAGGCCGAAGCCCAGACCCACCCGCTCGAGCGAATAGAGGACGTTCCAGCCGATGCCCTGGTCGTTCGGCCCGTTGCGGTAGAACGGGTCGGCGAACAGCTTCACGGCGGCGTCGAACGTGGCCAGCGGGGTCGGGAACGTGGTGCTGCCCGCCGTCAGCAGGGCCCAGACGCCGACGAGCAGCGCGACGCCGAGCACCGGCGGCAGGACGGCCATCCAGAACGCGCGCGCATCGAAGCGGCTGTGCGGGCGTCTGGGCGACCGGGCGGCTGGCCGATCGGCCTTGGCCTCGGCGACGGGCACGCCTGCTGGCGGCGCAGCCCGGGCGGCTCGAGCGACGCCGGCGGCGGGCGCCGGCGCGTTGGCAGGCGACGAGTGGAACACGGCACTGACCATGGCGACGGCTCCCCGCTCAGGCTGCCGCGGCAGCGTGGATCTTGAAGCCCTCGGCGTACTTCGCCGGGTCCTTGCCGTCCCAGACGACACCGTCGATGAGCTTGCTCGAGCGCATCGCGTCCTTCGGCACGCTGACCTTGACCTGCGCCGCGGCCTGCTTGTACAGCTCGATCTGGTTGATCTGCTTGGCCACGGCGAGGTAGTCGGGGTGCGACTTCAGCAGGCCCCAGCGCTTGTGCTGGGTCAGGAACCACATGCCGTCGGACAGGTACGGGAAGTTGACCGCGCCGTCGGCGAAGAACTTCATGTGGTTCGGGTCGTCCCAGGTCTTGCCCAGGCCGTTCTGATAGCGCCCGAGGATGCGCTGGTTGATCGCATCGACGCTTGTGTTGACGTACGCCTTGTCGGCGATCGTATCGGCCATCTTCAGCTTGTTCTGCAGGCCGGCGTCGATCCAGCGGCTGGCCTCGAGCATCGCCATCACGACGGCGCGGGCGGTGTTCGGGTACCTGGCGACGAAGTCGGCGGTGGTGCCGAGCACCTTCTCCGGGTGGTCGGGCCAGACGTCCTGCGACGTGGCGGCCGAGATGCCGATGCCGTCGAGGATCGCACGGTGGTTCCACGGCTCGCCGACCGAGAACCCGTCCATGTTGCCCACGCGCATGTTGGCCACCATCTGTGGCGGCGGCACGGTGATGACCTTCGCGTCCTTCATCGGGTTGATGCCCGCGCTGGCCAGCCAGTAGTACAGCCACATCGCGTGCGTGCCGGTGGGGAAGGTCTGCGCGAAGGTGTACTCGCGCTTGTCGCTCGCCATCAGCTTCGCCAGCGACGCGACGTCGACGGCGCCCTTGTCGGCGAGGTTCTTCGACAGAGTCAGGCCCTGGCCGTTGCGGTTGATCGTCATCAGCACCGCCATGTCCTTCTTGGGGCCCGACACGCCCAGGTGAACGCCGTAGACGAGGCCGTAGAGCACGTGCGCCATGTCGAGCTCGCCGTTGACCAGCTTGTCGCGCACGCCGGCCCAGCTCGCTTCCTTGGTGGGGATGATCTTGATGCCGTACTTCTCGTCGAACTTGAGCACCGACGCCATCACCACCGACGCGCAGTCGGTCAGGGGGATGAACCCGATGCGCACTTCCTTCTTCTCCGGCGCGTCGGAACCCTGCGCCCAGACACCGGGATGAACGCTGGACGCCATCGCGGCGACAGCGGTGCCCTTGATGAATCGGCGGCGAGGTTCGCTCATGAGGCCTCCCGGAGCTCTATGGCGGTTGACGGGGGAAGACGACGAAGGGTTTGACATAGCTGGCTCCCGAAGCTGGAAAGCAAAAGGGCGTCACGACAGCCGCCCCGCGATGACGCGGAACGACAGTCGGACGCCCTTGTCCGGCAGGCAAACTCACCGCACCGTTGCGGCAAAAGCCTCGCCCCATCGATGCACGACGCGTGCCAGCCAAAACGAGCCGAAATCGCGGCGTAAGGCCCGCGCGCGGCACCAAAACACAGCGCAGTCCCGCAGCGCCGAAACGCCGCCGCGCGAACATGGTGCATTGCAGCACCGTCAACGGCCGCCGGGGGGATGCAGCAAATCGTGGGCGTCGATCACCCGTTGCGCGACGTCGACGAGCTTCTCGCCGCGGTCCATCGCCATCTTGCGCAGGTGCCGGTAGGCACTGTCCTCCGTCATCTGGCCCGAGCGCATCAGCACACCTTTGGCGCGCTCGACGATCTTGCGCGACTTGAGCTCGCCGCGCGCTTGGTCGAGCTGCTCGCGCAGCGCCTTGTCCTGCTCGAAGCGCGCGATCGCCACCCGCATGACCGACGCCAGCCGGTTCGGCTGCAGGCCCGCGACGACGTACGCGCTGACGCCCGCGGCGATGGCGCGCCGCATCGGATCGTCGGCATCGTCCTCGGCGAAGACCACCACCGGCCGCGGGTTGCGGCTCGACAGCGTCGCCACGTGTTCGAGCGTGTCGCGCGACGGTGACTCGCTGTCGACGATGACGACGTCGGGTGCGAGTCGGGTCACGCAGTCGTGGATCACCAGCGGCGAGTCGGCCACGCCCACCACTTCATGACCCTGACGCGTCAGCTCGTCGCGGATGAGGCTCACGCGGTGCGCCCCGTCGTCAACAAGCAGGACGCGCAGCGGCGCGAGGGAGTCGGGTGGAGCCATGGCAGGCCGGTCAGACATCACCACGGTCCGGGAGCGCAAGATTCGTGCCGCGCAACCGACGGCGACGAGCGAGCCCCAGCAGGAGGTCCTGCGCTGCCGCGCGCCTGCGGCGCCTGGACAGCCCGGCTCAGCGTCGCGGGCGAGGCAGCCGGAATTGGCCGCGGCGGTGCGGCCGCCGGACCGGTCGATCGCCGGTCGCGCGGCCTGGCGTTCCCCGGCGCACCGCCACGGCCGCTCGGAAGGCACCCGCCGGTCGGCGCCCACTCTACGGCGCGCGTGCGGCAGCCACCAGCGCCGGCAACGCCGCGCTGTCGAGCGCGCGCAGGAACGCGACCAGCGCGCGCTTGTCGTCGTCGGTGAGTCCCAGTGGCGCGAGCAGCGCGCTCTTGCCCTCCAGGTCGCCGCCGCCGCGGTCGTAGAAGGCCACGACGTCGTCGAGCGTGGCCAGCGACCCGTCGTGCATGTACGGCGCGGTGCGCGCGACGTTGCGCAGCGACGGCGTGCGGAACGCGTGGCGGTCCGCCGGGTCGAGCGTGACCTCGAAGCGGCCGAGATCGGCCGGACGCGGGTCGGCGAAGGGCGCGAGCGCGTCGGCCTCGATCACCGTCTGCACGCCCGGGGCGAGCGGAACCACGAACCGCCCCGGGCGCGGCATGAACGCAACGCCGGTGGCGTGGTAGCGGTGGTCGGTGAACGGCGCGTCGCGCCCGCCGACGCGGTGGCACGCGGCGCAGCGCGCGGCGCCGGTGAAGAGCTCGAAGCCGCGCTGCTCGAGCGGCGTCAGCGCCTGCGCATCGCCGCCATAGCGCCAGCGGTCGAAGCGCGAGCCGGCCGCCACCAGCGATCGCTCGTACGCGGCGAGCGCCGCACCGACCGTGTCCATCGACGGCCCCCGCCCGTCGAACGCGCGTTCGAAGCGTCCGGCATAGTCGGACAGCGCGCGGATGCGCTCGATCACGTGGCCTGGCGACGGGTTGGCCATCTCGTGCGGGTGCAGCAGCGGCGACCACGCCTGCGCCTCGAGCGACGGCTCGCGCCCGTCGTGGAACAGCTCGCGCACCCACGCCGCGTTGAGCACGGTGGGCGCGTTGCGGCGTAGGCTGCGCCCTTCGATGCCGACCGCGAGCCGCGACGCGTTGGACGCGAAGCCCTCCTCCGGCACGTGGCACATCGCGCACGACATCGTGCCGTTGAACGACAGCCGGCGGTCGAAGAAGAGCTGCCGCCCGAGTTCGACCTGCGCCGCCGACGGCGGCACGCCCGGCAGCGGCGGCAGGCCGAGCGCGGCGGCGGGCGGCGGCGGCGCCGCGTCGCGCCGGTCGCTGCACGCGGCGAAGCCCAGCACGGCGAGCACGGCGAGTGCCGCCAAGCCGCGGCGCGCCGCCGCACGCACTGCCATCGCCGTTCAGCGCCGCCGCGCCGCGCTCTCGAGCGCGAGCGTGCGCAAGTCGTTGAGCATCACCTCGGGCTGCAGGAACGCGGCGCTGTAGATCTCGCGCACGCGCCCGCGCTCGTCGATGAGGAACACCTTCAGCAGGTGCGTCAGCGTGCGCGTGGGCTGCCCGTCGGCGTCGAGCTCGACCTCGACGTCCTGCCCGAAGCCGTCGAGGATGGGTCTGAGGAAGCGCACCGAATACGTCGTCAGGAACGCCCACGGCACCTCGCGGTCGCGCGCGTAGGCGCCTCCGTACGCCTGCATCTGCGCCGGCGTGTCGTGCGTCGGGTCGAACGACAGCGACACCAGCCGCACGCGGCCCTTGAGCAGCGGGTCGGCGCGCACGCGCTCGCGCAGGTCGACGAAGGTCTCGTAGGCCAGCGGGCAGCCGATCGGGTCGGTGCAGTAGGTGTAGACGAAGCTCAGCAGCGTGATCGCGCCGCGGGTGTAGCCGGCCAGGCGCCGCGGCCACCAGCCGCCGTCGAGCACCCAGCCGTCGGCGGCGTCCTGGATCGGCGGCAGCCGGTAGGTGCCCGGCGCGGGGGCGACGAAGTCCTGCTGCGGCCGGGCGACGAGGCCCTTGCCCGGCTCGTACTGCGCCGCCGGCGCGGTGGCGGCGGCCAGCGCCAGCAGCGACGCTGCGAAAGCCCGCGCCGCCGGTGCCGCCGTCATCAGCGCGCCGCGGCCAGCTGCGTCGACGCCCCCGCGGCGGCGGTGGCCGACGCCGACCTGGCCGAGAACTTCATGTGGTGCGCGCGGCCGAGCTCGAGCTTGTAGAAGTCGAGCTCGAACTGCGGCGTGAGCTCCTTGCCGTCCCACGCGTAGGCGCGCAGGAACTGCTCGTCGTCGGCGCCCTTCTTGTCCCAGTTGGCGAGCAGCGACGACGTGACGTAGACGCGCTTGCCGTCCCAGCTCTGCGAAACCATGTTGACCTGCTTGCCGGTCACCTTCTCGTAGGTCTGCCTCGGCGCCTCGGGGTTGCTGAGGTCGAAGTAGCGTGTCTTGCCGTCCATGAACGTGTTGACCCACAGGCCCTTGCCGTCGGCGGTGATCGAGATGTCCACCGGCAGCGGGATCTTCGACGGGTCGCCGATCGTCGCGACCTCCTTGGCCTGCCACTGGCCGCTCGCGTCCTGCTTGATCAGCCACAGCTTGGAGGTCAGCGCGGTGGCGGTGACGGCCCAGTTGTCCCCCGGGTTCAGCGACCAGCGGATCTCCAGCGGCGAGCCGGGCACGTCGAGCACCTTCTGCGGCTTCATCGACTTCAGGTCCCACACCACCATCGTGGTGCCGAAGCGCTTCATCGCCTCGGCGTCGGCCACCAGCTTGCCCATGTCCATCATGTAGTTCGTCCAGCCGGTGAAGCTCGACGTCAGCAGCACGTTCTTCTGCGGGTTGATGCCGATGTCGTAGCCGTAGCCGTCGCCCTTGCCGATCGGCAGTTCGCCGCGGGGCATGTCGTACTTCTCGACGAGGCCGCCCTTGTTGTTGTAGAGCGCCATGCCGGTGACGCCGCCGTGGTCCTTCGTGTTCGACAGTCCCTGGATCAGCATCCGCCCGGGCAGCGCGTAGAACGTGTGCGGGCCGACGTAGCCGGTCTTCTGCGCGAAGTCGGCGATCGTGCGCACGAGCTTCGGCTTGGCGGGGTCGGTGCCGACGTCGAAGACGAAGATTTTGTTGTCGTCCAGGCGCCCGGCCCAAAGGTGCCGGCGGTCGTCGGTGAAGCCCATGTGGTGCGCCTCGCCGCGCCCGCCCACCGAAAGCTTGTGCACGACCTGGCCGTAGGTCGGGCTGCCTGGGCGCACGTCGATCGTCACCAGCTTGTCCGAGCCGTCGCCCACGCCCTGCACGCCGAGCGTCCACACGTGCAGGTACTCCTCCTGGCCCTTGATCAGCTTGGTCGTGTACGGCGAGTTGCAGGTCTCGTCGGCCTGCACCGTGGCCGCCGCGAAAGCCGCGGCCAGTGCCAGCGCGGTCCATCTCGTCTTCCCCATGCGTGTCATCGTCGTCTCCTCTCGTTCGTCGTGGGACAGCGTGGACGTTGCGCCTCCGTCTGCCACCTCGGCATCAGGGTTAACCCGCGGCATCGCGCGACAACGCCCGGCCGGCCCACCAGGCTTGACAGATGTCAAGCGGAGCGCGGCCCGTGGGCGCTGACACAATGCCGCCGATGATCGGCGAGCGCGAGATCAGTCCGGGGCTGTTCGTACGCGGCATCGAGCCGCCGCTGCGGCTATCGGATTACCGGCTGATCGCGTTCGACATGGACTCGACGCTGATCAGCATCGAGTGCGTCGACGAGATCGCCGACGCGGTCGGCCGCAAGGCCGAGGTGGCAGCGATCACCGAGGCGGCGATGCAGGGGCTGATCCCGGACTACAAGGAAAGCCTGCGCCGGCGTGTCGCGCTGCTCGCCGGCGCGCCGGCCTCGGCGCTCGAGCAGGTCTACCGCAACCGCCTGCAGCTGAACCCGGGCGCCGATGAACTGGTGGCCGCCTGCCGCGACGCCGGGCTGCACACGCTGCTCGTCTCGGGCGGCTTCACGTTCTTCACCGACCGCGTGCGCCGGCGGCTGAACATCGACAGCTCGCGCGGCAACGTGCTCGAGATCGAGGGCGGCAGGCTCACCGGACGGCTGGTCGACCAGTGGTGGGGCGACATCGTCGACGGCGCGATGAAGCGCGCCACCGTGTTCGAGACCTGCGTTCGCATCGGCTGCGAGCCGTCGCAGGCGATCGCGGTCGGCGACGGCGCGAACGACCTCGAGATGATGGCCGCGGTCGGCCTGAGCGTGGCCTACCGCGCCAAGCCGAAGGTGCGCGCGCAGGCCAACGTGGCCATCGACATGGGCGGGCTCGACCGCCTGCTCGAGGTCTTCGAGCCGCGATGAGGCCTGGCGGCCGCGCGGCACGGCGCGGCATCGGCTGGCTCGTGCTCGGGTGGCTGTGGCTGCTGGCCTGGCCGCTGGCCGCCGGCGCGCAGGGCGAGGCGACGATCACCGTCTACGTTCGTGAGGGCTGCCCCCACTGCGCCGATGCGAAGGCGTTCCTCGACGGCCTCGCCGCGCGCCGGCCGGCGCTGCGCGTCGTCTACCGCGACGTCGTGCGGGAGCCGGCCGCGGCGCGCGAGCTCGAGGCCGTCTCGCGCGCCGCCGGCGTCTGGCCACCCGGCGTGCCGACCTTCGTCGTCGGCCACGTCGTGATCGTCGGCTTCGACGACGCCGAACTCACCGGGCGCGAGCTCGAGACGCTGCTCGACCGCGGCGACGTCGGGCGCGGCGAGGTGCGCACGCGCTGGTTCGGCACCCTCGACGCGGGCGCGATGGGGCTGCCCGCCTTCACGCTCGCGCTCGGCCTGATCGACGGCTTCAATCCCTGCGCCATGTGGGTGCTGCTGTTCCTGCTGTCGCTGCTCGTGCGCCTGCGCGACCGCCGGCGCATGGCGCTGATCGCCGGCACCTTCGTCGCCACGAGCGGCGCCGTCTACTACGCCTTCATGGCGGCCTGGCTGCACTTCTTCCTCGTGCTCGGCATGTCGAACGCGCTGCGCTGGACGCTCGCCGGCGTGGCCTTCGTGATCGGCGCCGTCAACGTGAAGGACTTCGTCGCGTTCGGCCGCGGCCTCTCGCTCAGCATTCCCGAGGCGGCCAAGCCGGGCCTGTACGCGCGCGTGCGCCGGGTCGTCGACGCGCCGACGCTCGTCGAGTCGCTGGCGGCGGTGACGGCGCTGGCGATCGTCGTCAACTTCGTCGAACTGCTGTGCACCGCAGGGCTGCCGGCGCTGTACACCGCCGTGCTCGCGCAGCACGAGGTGGGAACCGCAGGGCGCTACGCGTATCTCGCCTTGTACATCGTCGGCTACATCGCCGACGACGCGCTGATGGTGACGATCGCCGTCGCCGCGCTCGGACAGCGCAAGCTGACCGAGCGCACCGGCCGCTGGCTGAAGCTCGCCAGCGGCGTCGTGATGCTGGCGCTGGCTGCCGTGCTCGCGCTGCGGCCGCAGTGGCTGATGTAGGGCGCGGGCTCAGGCGGGTTCGGGCACGCTCGGCAGCCCGGCGAGCGCCATCGCCAGTTCCTTCTCGTCGTAGGGCTCGTCCTTCAGCTGGCCGGCGAAGTACTTCTCGTACGCCGCCATGTCGAAGTGGCCGTGGCCGCAGAGGTTGAACAGGATCGTCTCGGCCCGGCCCTCGCGCTTGCAGCGCAGCGCTTCCTCGATCGCGCCCTTGACGGCGTGGTTCGCCTCCGGCGCCGGCACGATGCCCTCGGCGCGCGCGAACGCGACGCCGGCGGCGAAGCACTCGACCTGGGTGTACGCCGTGGCCTCGAGCAGGCCGAGCTCCTTCAGGTGCGACACCAGCGGCGCCATGCCGTGGTAGCGCAGCCCGCCGGCGTGGAACGGCGGCGGCGTGAACGTGCTGCCGAGCGTGTGCATCTTGGTCAGCGGCGTCATGTGCGCCGTGTCGCCGAAGTCGTAGGCGTACTTGCCGCGCGTGAGCGACGGGCACGCCGCCGGCTCCACCGCGACGATGCGCGGCTTGGCGCCGCCCCTGAGGCCGTGGCCGATGAACGGGAACGCGATGCCGGCGAAGTTGCTGCCGCCGCCGGTGCAGCCGACGACGACGTCGGGCCAGGCGTCGGCCATGCGCATCTGCTCCATCGCCTCGAGGCCGATGATCGTCTGGTGCATCAGCACGTGGTTGAGCACCGAGCCGAGCGCGTACTTGGTGTCGTCGCGCTGCGCGGCGATCTCCACCGCCTCGCTGATCGCGATGCCGAGGCTGCCCGGGTGGTCGGGCCGCTGCGCGAGCACGGCGCGCCCGTAGGCCGTCTCGGTCGACGGCGACGGCAGGCAGCGCGCGCCGTAGGTCTGCATCACGGCGCGGCGGTACGGCTTCTGGTCGTAGCTCACACGCACCTGGAACACCAGCACCTCGAGCCCGAACAGGTTGCCGGCGAACGCCAGCGACGTGCCCCACTGCCCGGCGCCGGTCTCGGTCGTCAGCTTCTTCACACCGGCCTGCTGGTTGTAGAACGCCTGCGGCACCGCGGTGTTGGGCTTGTGGCTGCCGGCGGGGCTGACGCCCTCGTACTTGTAGAAGATGCGCGCCGGCGTGCCGAGCGCCTTCTCGAGGCGGTGCGCGCGATACAGCGGGCTCGGGCGCCACAGGCGGAACACCTCGCGCACCGGCTCGGGGATCTCGATCTCGCGCTCGGTCGACACCTCCTGCGCGATCAGCGCCATCGGGAACAGAGGCGCGAGGTCGTCGGGGCCGATCGGCTTCAGCGTGCCCGGGTGCAGCACGGGCGGCAGCGGCCTGGGCAGGTCGGCCTGGATGTTGTACCAGTACTTCGGCATCTGGTGCTCTTCGAGCAGGAACTTGGTCTGCATGCGCGTCTCCTCGCTGGTGGAACCCGCCGCAGTGTCGCCGCTACCGGCGCTGCACGACAGCGGGCTGACCCGGGGCCGGCGCCATGACAATCTCCCGATGGCCCACGACCCTGCCCCGGCCCTGGTGGCCGCCCTCGCACGCGAACTCGGCGGCGGCTGGACGCTGCGCCCGCTGGGCGCGAGCGGCTTCTGCGCGACGTGGCAGGCGCAGCGCGGCGACGTGCGGCTGTTCGTCAAGTCGATGCCCGCCGACGCGGCCGCACCGCTGCACGCCGAGGCCGACGGGCTGCGCTCGCTCGCGGCGACGCGCACGGTCCGCGTGCCGGCGGTGGCCGCCCTTGCCGACGCCGGCGACGCAGTGCTGCTCGCGCTCGAGTGGCTCGACCTGCGCGCGCCCGACGCCGGCTTCGGCGAGCGCTTCGGCCGCGCGCTCGGCGCGCTGCACGCGGCGCCGGTCGAGCCGCCGCGTTACGGCTGGCCGCGCGACAACGTGATCGGCGCGACGCCGCAGCGCAACACCCCGACGGCCGGTGGCGGCCGTGACGACTGGCTCGGCTTCGTCGCCCGCGACCGGCTCGGCGCGATGCGCGAGCGGCTCGACGCCCGCCGCGACGGTGCGCTGGTCGACGCCGTCGGCGACGTGATCGCCGCCCTGCCCGCCTTCTTCGCCGACGGCCACCAGCCGCGGCCGAGCCTGATCCACGGCGACCTCTGGAGCGGCAACTGGGGCATGCTCGCCGACGGCACGCCGGTGATCTTCGACCCCGCCGTGTCGTGGTCCGACGCCGAGGCCGAGCTGGCGATGATCGAGCTGTTCGGCAGCGCGCCGGCGGGCTTCTGGCCCGCGTACCGCGACGCCGCCGGGCTGCACGCGGGGTACCCGCGGCGGCGCGCGCTGTACCAGCTGTACCACCTGCTGAACCACGTCGTGCTGTTCAGTGGCAGCTACCGCGCGCAGGCGCTCGCCTGCGCGCGCGCGTTGCTGCAAACCGGCTGACGTGCCTACCCCTGCAGCTGCGCCCAGGCACGTTCCAGCCGCTTCACGCTCACCGGCTGCGGCGTGCGCAGCTCCTGCGCGAACAGGCTCACGCGCAGCTCCTCGAGCAGCCAGCGGAATTCGTCGAGCCGCGCGTCGCGCCGGCCCTTCAGCTCGGCGACGCGCTTGAGCCAGCGCTGTTCGAGCGGACGCAGCTCGGCGAGCCGCTGCGCGTCGCGCGCCGGGTCCGCGCGCCACTTGTCGAGCCGCAGCACGATCGCCTTCAGGTAGCGCGGCAGGTGCTGCAGCTGCGCCCACGGCGTCTCGACGAGGAAGCGCTTGGGCACCAGGCTATGCAGCTGCGCGGCGATGTCGTCGGCCACCTCCTTCGGCACACGGCTGTCCTTGAGCTTGCGCGTGGCGACCGCGTACTCGGCGAGGATCGCGCCGGCCTGGCGCGCGACCTCCTGCGCGATCAGGTTCAGCCGCGCGCGGCCTTCGTCGACGCGCGCCTTGAAGCCGCGCTCGTCGGTGGGCAGCGGCTCGGCGAGGAAGGCGCGGTCGAGCGCGACGTCGACGATCTGCGCGCGCAGCTCCTCGAGCGTGCCGAGGCTCATGTACTGCGCCGCCATCGCCTGCAGGTCGGGGATGTGCTTCTCGAGGTACTTCAGCGGCTCGCGGATCTGCAGCGCGACGAGCCGGCGCAGGCCGACGCGGTGCTTCGCCGCCGCGACTTCGGGTTCGTCGAAGACCTCGATCTCGACGTGCGTGCCGCGGTCGACGAGTGCCGGAAAGCCGACCAGCGTCTGCCCGCCCTTGCGGATATCCATCAGCTCGGGCAGCTCCCCGAAGGTCCATGCGGTGTAGGCCCCCGCCGCGGCCTCGGCCGGCGGTGCGCGGCGCTCGACGGTGGCGACGACGCCGCGCGACGCCACCGCGGGAGGCGCAGCGGGCATCGGCGCCGCCGCCGGTGGTGCCGCCGCGGCGAGCTTCAGCGCCGCGAGCGCCTGGAACGCACTCCTCGCCTGGCCCCCGAGCTCGGCCTTCAGCGTCGGCAGGTGGCGGCCCATTGCGAGCTGGCGGCCGTGCTCGTCGACGACGCGCAGGTTCATCAGCAGGTGCGGGCTCAGCTGCTCGAGCTTGAAGTCGGCACGCTGCACCGGCAGCTGCGTGCGCTCGCGCACCGCGGCGAGCAGGCGGTCGACGAGCGAGCCGTCGCCGAACGGCGTCGCGTCGACGAAGGCCTGCGCGAACTCGGGCAGCGGCAGCAGCCGCGAGCGCGGCTTGCCGGGCAGCGTCTTCAGCAGCGCGACGACCTTCTCCTTCAGCATCCCGGGCACCAGCCACTCGCAGCGCTCGTCGCTGACCTGGTTGAGCGCATAGATCGGCACCGTCACCGTCAGGCCGTCCTTCGCGTCGCCGGGCGCGTGCAGGTAGCTCGCCGCGCAGTCGACGCCGCCCAGGCGCACCACCTTCGGGAACGCCGCCGTCGTGACGCCGGCCGCCTCGTGGCGCATCAGGTCGTCGCGCGTGAGCTGCAGCAGGTCCGGCCGGCGCTTCACCTCGTCGCGGTACCAGTGCTCGAGCGCCGCGCCGCCGGTGACCTCGGCCGGGATCTGCGCGTCGTAGAAGGCGTAGATGAGCTCGTCGTCGACGAGCACGTCCTGCCGCCGCGACTTGTGCTCGAGCTCCTGCACCTGGCGGATCAGCTTGCGGTTGTGCGCGAAGAACGGCAGCCTGGTGTCCCAGGTGTCGTCGGTGAGCCCCGCGACGAGCGCCTCGCGGATGAAGATCTCGCGCGCCCCGGCCGGGTCGACCTTGGCGTAGCTGACGCGGCGGTCGTTGTAGAGCACGAGGCCGTACAGCGTCGCGCGCTCGAGCGCGACGACTTCGCCGGCCTTCTTCTCCCAGTGCGGCTCGAGCAGCTGCTTCTTCAGCAGGTGGCCGGCCATGGCCTCGATCCACTTCGGCTCGATCGTCGCGATGCCGCGGCCGAAGAGGCGCGTCGTCTCGACGAGCTCGGCGGCGACGATCCAGCGCCCCGGCTTCTTCGACAGGTGCGCGCCGGGGTGGCGCCAGAACTTGATGCCGCGCGCGCCGAGGTAGTGCTCGTCGTCGTCGGCCTTGACACCCACGTTGCCGAGCAGCCCGGCGAGCAGCGAGCAGTGGATCTGCTCGTAGGTGGCCGGCGCCGTGTTCAGCGGCCAGCCGTGCTCGGCGACCACCGTGTGCAGCTGCGCGTGGATGTCGCGCCACTCGCGCGCGCGCCGCGGGCTGACGAAGTGCTCGCGCAGGCGCTGTTCCTGCTGGCGGTGGCTGAGCTTGTGCGTGTCGGTGGTCTCGCCGGCGTGGCCGTGCACGCCGCGCGCGGCCTCGATCCACCGCCACAGCTTCAGCGTGCCCATGAATTCCGACTTCTCGTCGTCGAAGGCCTTGTGCTTCTCGTCGGCGGCCTGCTGCTGGTCGAGCGGGCGGTCGCGCACGTCCTGGCCGCTCAGCGCGCTGGCGATGACGAGCACCTCGGTCAGCGCATGGCGCTGCCGCGCCTCGAGGATCATGCGGCCCACGCGCGGGTCGAGCGGCAGCCGCGCGAGCTCGCGGCCGATGGAGGTCAGCTCGTTGGCGTCGTCGACGGCGCCGAGTTCTGCGAGCAGCGCGTAGCCGTCGGCGATCGCCTTGCCCGGCGGGCGCTCGAGGAACGGGAAGTCCTCGACGGCGCCGAGGCCGAGCGACTTCATGCGCAGGATCACGCCGGCCAGCGACGAGCGCAGGATCTCGGGATCCGTGAAGCGCGGCCGCGCGGCGAACGAGGCCTCGTCGTAGAGGCGGATGCAGATGCCGTCGGCGACCCGCCCGCAGCGCCCCGCGCGCTGGTTCGCCGCTGCCTGGCTGATCGGCTCGACCTGCAGCTGCTCGACCTTGCTGCGGTAGCTGTAGCGCTTGACGCGCGCCAGGCCCGAGTCGATCACGTAGCGGATGCCGGGCACCGTGAGCGACGTCTCGGCGACGTTGGTCGCGAGCACGATGCGCCGGCCGTTGCCTGGCGTGAACACGCGGTCCTGCTCGGCCTGGGACAGGCGCGCGAACAGCGGCAGGATCTCCGCGGGCGGGCCGCCGCGGTGCTGGCTGGCCAGGTGCCTGCGCAGGTGGTCGGCGGCGTCGCGGATCTCGCGCTCGCCGGGCAGGAACACGAGGATGTCGCCCGGGCCCTCGCGCCACAGCTCGTCGACGGCGTCGGCGATCGCGTCGTCGAGGTTGTAATCCTTCTTGTCGTCGAAGGGGCGCCAGCGCTGCTCGACCGGGTACAGCCGGCCGCTGACCTGCACCACCGGCGCCGGGCCGCGGGCACTCGCGAAGTGGTTCGCGAAGCGCTCGGCGTCGATCGTCGCCGAGGTCACGATCACCTTCAGGTCGGGGCGGCGCGGCAGGATGTGCAGCAGGTGCCCGAGCAGGAAGTCGATGTTCAGGCTTCGCTCGTGCGCCTCGTCGACGATGATCGTGTCGTAGGCCTTCAGCAGCGGGTCGCTCTGCGTCTCGGCGAGCAGGATCCCGTCGGTCATCAGCTTGACGCTGGCACCCGGCTGCAGGCGGTCGTGGAAGCGCACCTTGTAGCCGACGACTTCGCCGAGCGGCGTGTTCAGCTCCTCGGCGATGCGCTTGGCCACGCTCGAGGCGGCGATGCGCCGCGGCTGCGTGTGGCCGATGAGCCCTGCCCCGCCCGCACCCAGCCCGCGGCCGAGCTCGAGCGCGATCTTGGGCAGCTGCGTCGTCTTGCCCGAGCCGGTCTCGCCGCAGACGATCACGACCGGGTGCTCGCGCACCGCGCGCGCGATCTCGTCGCGCCTGGCCGAGACCGGCAGCGCTTCGGGGTACGTGATCGGGGGGACTGGGTTCGCGCGCGGCGGCGGCATCGGGGCGCGGATTATCCCGAGGCACGGGACGGTCCGCCGAAGGAGGCTGCGGCACAATCCGGCGCGTCATGAGCCTGGTCTTCCCGCACACCTTCGTGCCGTGGTTCCGCGCCGTCGCGCCGTACATCCACGCGTACCGGGGGAAGACCTTCGTCGTCGGGCTCACCGGCGAGGCGATCGCCGCCGGCAAGCTGAACGCGATCGTGCAGGACCTTGCGATCCTGCACGCGATCGGCATCAAGCTCGTGCTCGTGCACGGCTTCAGGCCGCAGGTCGACGATCAGCTCAAGGCCAAGGGCCACGCGTCGCGCTTCAGCCACGGCATCCGCATCACCGACCCGGTGGCGCTCGACAGCGCGCAGGAAGCCGCCGGCCAGCTGCGCTTCGAGATCGAGGCCGCGTTCTCGCAGGGGCTGCCGAACACGCCGATGGCCAACGCGACGGTGCGCGTCGTCTCGGGCAACTTCCTGATCGCGCGGCCGGTGGGCATCGTCGACGGCGTCGACTTCATGCACAGCGGCGTCGTGCGCCGCGTCGACGGCGCGGCGATCCGCCGCGCGATCGACATCGGCGCGCTCGTGCTGCTGTCGCCCTTCGGCTTCTCGCCGACCGGCGAGGCGTTCAACCTGACGATGGAGGACGTGGCGACGAAGGCCGCGGTGGCGCTGAAGGCCGACAAGCTGCTGTTCCTCACCGAGCTGCCCGGCATCCGCGAGAACGTCGACGACCCCGACAGCGACATCGACACCGAGATGGCGCTCGCCGACGCGAAGCGCCTGCTCGCGAGCCTGCCGCCGCCCGCCAAGCCGACCGACGCCGCGTTCTACCTGCGCCACTGCGTGGCCGCGTGCGAGGGCGGCGTCGAGCGGTCGCACATCCTGCCGTTCGCCGTCGACGGCGCGATCCTGCAGGAGATCTTCACCCACGACGGCATCGGCACGATGGTCGTCGACGAGAAGCTCGAGAGCCTGCGCGAAGCGACGCCCGACGACGTCGGCGGCATCCTGCAGCTGATCGAGCCTTTCGAGCGCGACGGCACCCTCGTGCGCCGCGAGCGCCACGAGATCGAGCGCGACATCGCCAACTACGTCGTGATCGAGCACGACGGCATCATCTTCGGCTGCGCGGCGCTGTACCCCTACCCCGAGGCGAAGACGGGCGAGATGGCGGCGCTGACGGTGGCCGCCGACTGGCAGGGCTACGGCGACGGCGAGCGCATGCTCAAGCGCATCGAGCAGCGCGCGCGCGCGCTGGGGCTGGAGAGCATCTTCGTGCTAACGACGCGCACGATGCACTGGTTCCTCAAGCGCGGCTTCCACCCCGTCGACGCCGAGTGGCTGCCCGAGGCGCGCAAGCGCAAGTACAACTGGGACCGGCGCTCGCAGGTGCTGGTCAAGAAGCTCGTCTGATCCAGGAGAACCCGATGACCCGCATGGTCCAGTGCGTGTACCTGAAGAAGGAGGCCGAGGGCCTCGCCTTCCCGCCCTACCCGGGCGAACTCGGCAAGCGCATCTACGACAACGTCTCGAAGGAGGCCTTCGAGATGTGGAAGCGCCACCAGACGATGCTCGTCAACGAGAACCGGCTCAATCTCGCCGACGCGCGCGCGCGGCAGTACCTGGCGCGGCAGATGGAGCAGTTCTTCTTCGGCGCCGGCGCGGACAAGCCAGCCGGCTACGTGCCGCCGGCCGGCAGCTGAACGCCCGGCCGGCGAACGCCGGCCGGGCCGCGATCACTTCAGGCCGACGCGGTCCAGCATCCGCTGCACCTGCGCCGTGTTGGCCCCCACCTTCGCCACCGGCACCGTCTCGGCCTTGAAGCGGCCCAGTGCCGTCAGCGCCGGGTTCTCGGTCGCCACGCCGCCGACCGTCGGATACTCGTTGTTGCCGTCGGCGAAGTAGCGCTGCGCGCTGTCGCTGGCCAGGTATTCGAGAAACTGCACCGCGGCGTCGCGATTCCTGGCGTGCCGCGCCACCGCGCCGCCGGAAATGTTGACGTGGGTGCCCCACGTCGCCTGGTTGGGAAAGACAACGCGCGTGGCGTCGACGACGGCCTTGTCGGCCGGGTTTCCCGAGCGCATCAGGCGCGCGTAGTAGTAGCTGTTGGTGACCGCCACCGCGCATTCCCCGGCCGCCACCGCCCGAATCTGGTCGGTGTCGCCGCCCTTCGGGTCGCGCGCGAGGTTGTCCTTCAAACCGCGCAGCCAAGCCTCGGCCTTTTCCGCACCGAGATGTTCGATCACCGACCCGAACAGGCTCAGGTTGTACGGGTGCGACCCCGAGCGCATGCACACCAGCCCCTTGAGCGCCGGGTCGGCCAGTTTCTCGTAGGCGTCGACCTGCTCGGCCTTCAGCCGCTTCGGATCGTAGACGAGCACGCGGGCGCGGGTCGAAAACCCGAACCACCGCGAACCCTCGCCGCCGTCGGCGCCGCGGAATTGCGCCGGGATGCGCTGTTCGAGCACGGCGGACTTCACGGGCTGGAACAGGCCGTCCTGCTCGGCGCGCCACAGGCGCGCGGCGTCGACGAGCAGCACGACGTCGGCCGGGCTCGCGCTGCCTTCGGCCTGCAGGCGCGCGAGGATGCCCGCGTCGTCGGCGTCGACCCGGTTGATGCGGACGCCGGTGGCCTTCGTGAAGTCGCCGTACAGGCGCTCGTCGGTCTGGTAGTGGCGCGCCGAGTAGAGGTTCAGCACCCGCTCTTGCGCGACGGCAGGCGTCAGCCCGGTGGCGAGGACGAGGGCGCCGGCAAGCCAGACGCGGCGGGAGAGGCGGGAGGGAGTCGAGGTCATTGCAGCCTGGAGAGTGAGAACGAGGCGGCTTGCATTGTAAACACGAAGCGTTCTTATTTGCAATAGTGAGGCGCGAGCCGCTTCTGCCCCGTCGCCGCCACTCGGAGCGGCCCCGCCGCCGGTCCCGACGCCGGCGGCACGGCGATGCGCCGACGTCCCGCGCCGGTCCGCCGAGCCACCGCCCGCGCCGGGATTCTTTCGCGCCCGAGTGCACGCGGCTTTGCCGCGACGAGCCCCGCGCGCCGTCGTACCGAGATTCAGCGAATCCCCGAGCCCACGTTATCCCGATTCCGCAGTAATATCGCGCCCGCAAACCCTATTCGGAGCCCCCCATGCCCACGCTGCAGGAACTGCTGGCCCAGAAAGCCGAACTCGAGAAGCAGATCATCGAAACCCGCCGCACCGAGCGCGCCGAAGCGATTGCCAAAGTGAAGGCCCTGATGGCCGAACACGGCCTGACGATGGCCGATTTGTCGAGCCGGGCGCCCGCGGCACCGAAGAGCCCGGCTGGGCGAAAAGCGCCGATCAAATTCCGCAACCCCGCCACCGGCGATACCTGGAGCGGCCGCGGCCTGCAACCGAAGTGGCTGCGTGCGGAACTCGCGGCCGGGCGGCAGTTGTCGGATTTCGCGGTGTGAGTCGCGTTCCGCCGGCAGCGACATAATCCCCTGCCGGCGGGACGCTTTCACGATTGCCAGCGCGACCGCGATCGCGGTATCCGGGCGCATGGCAGTCGGCGCGGGCGAGCACGCGGTGGCTGCGCCTCGCGAGCACGGCGACGGGGCCGCTAGACTGCCCCGATGATCCCGCCGGGTTTCATCCAGGAGTTGCTCGCGCGCGTCGACATCGTCGACGTCGTCGGCCGCCACGTCGCGCTGCGCAAGACCGGCGCCAACCTCGTCGGCCTGTGCCCGTTCCACGGCGAGAAGACACCGAGCTTCACCGTCAGCCCGGCCAAGCAGTTCTATCACTGCTTCGGCTGCGGCGCGAGCGGCGACGCGATCCGCTTTCTCGTCGAGCACCATGGCATGAGCTTCGTCGAGGCAGTGCACGAGCTGGCCCAGCAGGTGGGCCTGCCCGTGCCGCAGGACGAGACGAGCCCCGAGCAGCGCGACCACGCCGCCCGCCAGCGCGAGCGGGAAGCTACGCTCGCCGGCGTGCTGAAGACGGCCGCCGCGCACTACCGCCGGCAGCTCAAGGCCAGCCCGCGCGCGATCGACTACCTCAAGTCGCGCGGCCTGTCGGGCGAGATCGCGGCGCGCTTCGCGCTCGGCTACGCGCCCGACAGCTGGCGGGGACTGGCCAGCGTGTTCCCGCGCTACGACGATCCGCTGCTCGCCGAGGCCGGGCTCGTGATCGTGCACGGCGACGAAGGCGAGGACGAGCGGCGCTACGACCGCTTCCGCGACCGCATCATGTTCCCGATCCGCAGCGTCAAGGGCGAGGTGATCGGCTTCGGTGCGCGGGTGCTCGACCGCGGCGAGCCGAAGTACCTCAACTCCCCCGAGACGCCGCTGTTCCACAAGGGGCGCGAGCTCTACGGCCTGTACGAGGCGCGCACCGCGCTGCGCGAGCGCGGCGTGGCGCTCGTCGTCGAGGGCTACATGGACGTCGTCGCGCTGGCGCAGCTCGGGCTGCCCAACGCGGTGGCCACGCTCGGCACCGCCTGCACGCCCGAGCACGTGGCCAAGCTGCTGCGCTTCACCGACCGCGTCGTCTTCGCGTTCGACGGCGACGCCGCCGGCCGCCGCGCCGCCGTGCGCGCACTCGAGGCAGCGCTGCCCCACGCGAGCGACACGCGCAGCTTCCGCTTCCTGTTCCTGCCGCCCGAGCACGACCCCGACTCGTACGTGCGCGCGCACGGCCGCGAAGCGTTCGAGCGCCTGATGGCCGACGCGGTGCCGCTGTCGCGCGAACTGATCGAGGTCGCGCAGACCGACTGCGACCTCGCCAGCGCCGAAGGCCGCGCGCGCATGCTCGCGCAGGCGCGGCCGCTGTGGTCGCAGCTGCCCGACGGCGCGCTGCGCCGGCAGGTGCTGGCCGAACTGGCCCGGCTGGGCGCGTTGCCGCTCGACGAGCTGGCTGCGCTCTGGCAGGCCCCGGCAGCGATGCGCACCGCCGCCGACCGGCCCCGCCCCCGCCTGCCGCCACGCGCGACGGGCGGCACGCGGCTGCCGCCGCGCAAGCCCGAGGACCGCGTGCTGCAGATGCTGCTCGCGCGCGGCGAGTGGTGGGACGGCCTGTCGGCCCAGGACCACGAGCTGCTGCACGCGCTGCCCGCGCCGCACGGCCCGCTCGTCGCCTGGCTCGAACGCGAGCTCGCCGAGCACGGCCCGCGCCCGTGGGCGGCGCTGCGCGTGGCGCTGGCCGACGACGCGTCGCTCGAGGCCGGCGGCGTCGACGTCG
>CALIDR010000096.1 GCA_938022295.1 uncultured Burkholderiaceae bacterium | reverse complement strand
CGCGCTGTCGAACCGCAGCGCGGCGACGAGGCGGCGCAGCAGCCCCGGCGCCGGCTGTGCGCGCGGTCGCCAGACGTCGAACGCGCGCTGCAGCACGTGCGGCGGCGGCGCCTCCAGCGTACGGCTGGCGCGCAGGCGGCGCGCGAGCTCGGCGTCTTCGGGGCTCAGGTCATCGGGTTCGTTCATTCGGGTCTCCGGAGCGGCGGCCCCGAACGCCGTCGTGCCGCCGATGTTGTCACAGAGTGCAACCGTGGCCGGGAAATACAGGCCCGGCGTCCCGCCGCGGCACACGCCGCGACGTATTTCCGCGCCGGGCGGCAGCTCTGTGGGTTGCGGGCACGGTCGCCCGCGCCCTGGTCCACCGAAGGAGATCCGCCATGTTCGACCTCTCGCGCAAGCCCCTGTGGGGCGCCTGTGTCCTCGCCCTGACGCTCGCCGCGTGCGGCGGCGGCGAAGGCGGTGCCGAAGGCGGCGCGGCCGCCGCCGCGGCCGCCGACGACCGCACCGAGACGATCGCCGCCACGCTGCCGCCGCTGACGAACGTGTCGAGCGACGGCGAGACGGTCTGCGCCGACCGCTCGATCGGGGCCGTCCAGCTCGACAGCCTGTTCGTGCCCGACGGCCGCACCTGCCAGCTCGAGGGCACGCGCTTCAAGGGCTCGGTCAAGGTCGGCACGCGCTCGACGCTGGAGGCGCAGGCGATCCGCGTCAACGGCAACATCCAGGCCGAGGGGTCGACGCTCGTCAAGGTGATCGGCGGCTCGGTCGTCGGCGGCTCGGTGCAGGTCAAGCAGGGGCGCGCGGCCACCGTCAACGGCGCGCGCATCACCGGCGACCTGCAGTTCGACGAGATGACGCGTGCCGTGCGCGCCAACCGCAACCGCGTCGGCGGCAACCTGCAGGCGGTGAAGAACACCGGCGGTGTGACGCTCAACGACAACACGATGGTCGGCAACCTGCAGTGCAAGGAGAACGTGCCCGCGCCGACCGGCAGCGGCAACGTCGCCGCGAGCAAGGAGGACCAGTGCCGCAACCTGTGAGCCGGTCTCGGCGTGCGGCTCACGGCTCGTCCTCCAGCGCCCGGCGCAGCTTCTGCAGCGCGCGCGCCCGCGTAGGGCCGATGCTGCCCTCGGGCATCTGCAGGCGCGCGGCGATCTCGGCGTAGGGCGGCACCGGATCGGCGAGGAACAGGCACTCGAGCAGCGTGCGCGAGCGCTCGTCGAGGCGCTCGAGGGCGCGGCGCAGGCGGTGCTGCTGCTGCAGTTCGTCGAGCACCGCCTCGGGCAGCGGCGCCGGGTCGGGCACCGCGGCCAGCGGGTCGTCGCCTTCGTCGTCGCTCGCGGCGGCCGAAACGTGCGGCCGCGACCTCTCGGCGAGCAGGCGCAACGTCTCGCGGCGCGCCGTCGTGACGAGCCAGGCCTGCACCCGCTCGGGCTGCTGCAGGCGGTCCAGGTGCTCGAACAGGCGGGCGAACGTGGCCTGGAACACGTCGCCGGCGGCCGCCTCGTCGAGCCCCGCGCGCCGCGGCACCGTGTAGACGAGGTGCTGGAAACGCGTGACGAGCGCGCGCCACGCCACCTGCTCGCCGGCGCGGCAGCGCGCGACGAGGTCGGCGTCGGCAAGTTCGGTCGGGTCGACGGGCATCGGGGCGCGAGGGATGGATGGGTGCGATGATGCCAGTGCGGCCCGCTCGCACGGCTCGGGGTCGCGGCCGAAGGCGGCCCGGTTCATGCGCGGCTGTCGTGTTCACCCGCGCCTCGACACCGTCGACGATGCCGCTATGCTGCGGGCCGCCGCCGACCGGAGACCGCGCCGATGAACGCCCCCGAACGCCCCCCTGGCGAACCGCGCCTGACGTCGCTGTCGCACGGCGGCGGGTGTGGCTGCAAGATCGCGCCCGGACTGCTGTCGGACATCCTGAAGGGCACCGCGGCGACACCGGTGCCCGAGGCGCTGCTGGTCGGGATCGAGACGGCCGACGATGCGGCCGTCTACCGATTGAGCGACGAGCAGGCGCTGGTGGCGACGACCGACTTCTTCATGCCGATCGTCGACGACCCGTTCGACTTCGGCCGCATCGCCGCCACCAACGCGATCAGCGATGTCTACGCGATGGGCGGGCAGCCGGTCATGGCACTCGCCCTGGTCGGCATGCCGATCAACGTGTTGTCCACGGCGACGATCGGCCGCATCCTCGAAGGCGGCGCGAGCGTGTGCCGCGCGGCCGGCATCCCGATCGCCGGCGGCCACTCGATCGACTCGGTCGAGGCGATCTACGGGCTCGTCGCGCTCGGCCTCGTCCACCCGAAGCGTGTCAAGCGCAACGCCGACGCGCGGCCCGGCGACGCGCTCGTGCTCGGCAAGCCGCTCGGCGTGGGCGTGATGAGCGCGGCGCTGAAGAAGGACGCGCTGGGCGACGCGGGCTACGCGCAGATGATCGCGACGACGACGAAGCTCAACACGCCGGGCCCCGAACTGGCCGAGCTGCCCGGCGTGCACGCGATCACCGACGTCACCGGCTTCGGGCTGGCAGGCCACGCGCTCGAGATCGCGCGCGGCTCGGGCGGCCAGGTGCGGCTCGACTGGGCGCGCGTGCCGCTGCTGCCCGGCGTGCGCGAGCTGGCGGCGCAGGGGCTCGTCACCGGCGCGTCGGGGCGCAACTGGGCCGGCTACGGCCACGACGTCGCGTTGCCCGACGGCTTCGGCGCCGCCGAGCGGGCGCTCCTGACCGATCCGCAGACGAGCGGCGGGCTGCTCGTGTCGTGCGCGCCGGAAGCGGTCGACGCCGTGCTGGCGGTCTTCCGCCGCCACGGCTTCGACGCCGCGGCGGTCGTCGGCCGCGTCGACGCGGCAGCCGCCGGCGCACCGCGGCTCGTCGTGGCCTGACCGGCGCGGCGCGCCGGCCGTTGCGCCGGCGTTCATCCGCTTGCCG
>CALIDR010000095.1 GCA_938022295.1 uncultured Burkholderiaceae bacterium | reverse complement strand
TGCTGCTGTACGGCAACGCCGAGCGCGCGATCGTCGAAGTCGCGCACCGGCTGGCGCGGCGCGAGCCGATCGGGCGCATCACCGACGTGCGCGGCACCGCGTTCGTGCGCCGCCCCGACGACCCGGCGCTCGCCGGCTGGTACGAGGTCGACTCGACCGAGGTCGACACGCCGGGCCGCGTCGACGCGCTCGTCAACCCGTACGCGATGACGGCCGAGACCGCGGCCGAACGCGGCGGCGCCTGTGCCGCCCCCGAGTCGAAGTCACCGGCGAGTGACCAGGCGCCGAAGCCGGTCGCGATCGTGCGCCGTCCGCTCGCGAAGACCGGTGCGCGAGCGGTGGCCACGCCGCGCGAGCGCACCGTGATCCGCCTGCCGAGCTACGAGCAGGTGAAGAGCGACCCCGTGCTCTACGCCCACGCCAGCCGCGTGCTGCACCTGGAGACGAACCCCGGGAACGCGCGCGCGCTGGTGCAGCGCCACGGCGACCGCGACGTCTGGGTCAACCCGCCGCCGATCCCGCTCGCGACGGCCGAGATGGACCACGTCTTCGACCTGCCGTACGCGCGCATCCCGCACCCGAGCTATGCGGACGCCAACGGCCGCCACGACGGCCCAACGAAGATCCCGGCGTGGGAGATGATCCGCTTCAGCGTCAACATCATGCGCGGCTGCTTCGGCGGCTGCACCTTCTGCTCGATCACCGAGCACGAGGGGCGCATCATCCAGAGCCGCAGCGAAGCGAGCATCCTGCGCGAGATCGAGACGATCCGCGACACCGTGCCGGGCTTCACCGGCGTCGTCAGCGACCTCGGCGGGCCGACCGCCAACATGTGGCGCCTGGGCTGCAAGAGCCCGGCGGTCGAGGCCGCGTGCCGCAAGCCGAGCTGCGTCTACCCCGGCATCTGCCCGAACCTGAACACCGACCAGATGCCGCTCGTGCGGCTGTACCGCAAGGCGCGCGCGATCCGGGGCGTCAAGAATATCCTGATCGGCTCCGGGCTGCGCTACGACCTCGCGGTGCAAACGCCCGAGTACGTGAAGGAGCTCGTCACCCACCACGTCGGCGGGTACCTCAAGATCGCGCCCGAGCACACCGAGGCGGGGCCGCTGTCGAAGATGATGAAGCCCGGCATCGGCAGCTACGACCGCTTCAAGGCGATGTTCGACCAGTTCTCGAAGGCCGCGGGCAAGGAGCAGTTCCTGATCCCGTACTTCATCGCCGCGCACCCGGGCACGAGCGACGCCGACATGATGCACCTGGCGCTGTGGCTGAAGCGAAATGGCTTCCGCGCCGACCAGGTGCAGACGTTCTACCCGAGCCCGATGGCCACCGCGACCGCGATGTACCACACGGGCCTGAACCCGCTGAAGGGCATCCACCGCGACGCGCGCGCCGAGCGGGTCGACATCGTGCGCGGCGAGAAGCGCCGCCGGCTGCACAAGGCCTTCCTGCGCTGGCACGACCCGGCCGACTGGCCGCTGCTGCGCGAGGCGCTGAAGGCGATGGGCCGCGCCGACCTGATCGGCAGCGGCAGGCACCAGCTGATCCCGGCGGTCCAGCCCGCCGGCGGTGGCGGCTACGCGAGCCCGCGGCGCAAGAACTCGACGCCGGCGGCGCCACGCCCCGGCACCGTGCTGACGCAGCACACCGGCCTGACGCCGCGGCCGGCCGGCCAGGCGCCGCGCGCGCGGCGCGTCAGGCCGCGCTGAGCGCGCGGCCGGCGGCGCTCAGCGCATCCGCCCGCGGCCGATCACGTAGGTCAGGCCGAGCAGCACGCCGGCGCCGAACAGCGCCACCAGCAGCCCGGCGGCGCTGAACTCGCGCAGCGTCGTCGTCAGGCCGAACAGCGGCGAGACGAGCCAGCCGGTGAACAGCGCCCCGAGCGCGCCGATCAGCATGTTCATGAACACGGTCTGCGGGTCGTTCGAGCCGGCGACGGCGCTGACGACCTTGCCGAGCACGGCGCCGAGAACGAGCCAGATCAGGAGATTCATGCGACGTTCCTCCGGATGACGGTGAGCACGGGCGGCCGCGGCGGACCGCGCGAGGGTACTGCGCGGCGGACGCCGGTCGGCGCAGCGACGGGCCGTCCGCCGTCCAGTATGCGCCAGCGCGGGTCAGATGACGTGGATTTCGCGCAGCGGCTCGCCGCGCGCGATGCGCGCCGGCGACAGCGGGCCGAGGTCGGGGGCGTCGCACGGCGCGCCGGCGATCAAGGCGGCCAGCGCACAGCCCACCGCCGGCGCCTGCTGCATGCCGTGGCCCGAGAAGCCGCAGGCCGTGTACGCGTTCGCCCAGCCGGGCAGCGCGCCGGCCAGGCCGTTGTGGTCGAAGAGGTTCATCTCGTAGTAGCCGGCCCATGCCGAGCGCAACCGCAACGCCGCCAGCGCCGGCACGCGGTGCGCGAGCGCGGGCCAGATCACCTCGTCGAACAGGCCGTGGTCGATCGCCTCCAACGGCGGCTCGTCGGGGTCGCCGGGCCACGGCTCGCGCGGCGGCGCGCCGCAGATGAAGCCGTGCGCCTCGGGGCGGAACCACAGCCCCGAGGGGTCGACGACGAGCGGGCAGCCAGGCAGCGCTGCCGGGGTGTCGAACACGAACACGTCGCGCTTGCGCGGCCGCACCGGCAGCCCGACGCCGAGCCGCGCGGCGACGGTGGCCGTCCACGCGCCGGCGGCGAGCACGACGGCGTCGGCGGCGTGGCGCGTGCCGTCGGCGGCGGCCACCGCGCGCACGCGGTCGCCCGCGGTGTCGAATGCGGTCGCCTCGGCGGCGACGAAGCGCGCACCGCAGGCCGTGGCCTTGCGGCGCAGCGCCTGCAGCAGCGCCGGGCCGTCGAACCAGCCTTCGCCGCCTTGCGCACCGGAGAGACCGAGCGCGCCGAGCGCGAGGTCGTCGACGTGCAGCCATCCGAAGCGCGCGCGCAGCGCCGGCGGCTCGAGCAGCGCGACGTCGGCGCCGGCGGCACGCTGCACGGCGTGGCTCGCGCGCAGCGTCGGCGCGCCGGCGGCGGTGGCCAGCGTCAGGTACCCGGGCTCGACGAGGCCGATCGCCGGGCGCTCGCCGCCCACCGCGAGTTCGTCGCCGACGCGGCGCAGGAACGCCAAGCTCCAGCGCGACAGCGCGACGTTGACGGGGGTCGAGAACTGCAGCCGGATCGAGCTCGCCGACAGCGCGCTCGACGCGCGGGCGTAGGTCGGGTCGCGCTCGAGCACCGTCACGGCGGCGCCGTGGTCGCGGGCGAGGAAACAGGCGGTGGCGGCGCCCATCACGCCGCCGCCGACGATGACGACGCGCATCGGCATCGCGCCAGTCTACGGGCGCGCGCCGCCGCGGCGGTGGTCACCAGCGGATCAGCAGGTCGGCGCCGCTCGGGCTGCGCAGCAGCTCGGTCGCGAAGCCGGCGGCGGCGAGCAGTTCGCGCCGCCGCGCCCACGCCGGCGACTCGACCGGTTCGCGGTCTCGCACGGTGCACGCCGTCGCCCCGCGGGCCGCGGCGTCGCGCACCGCCTGCTGCGCCTTGTCGACCCAGTGGTGCTGTGCGCGCGCACCCATCGCCATGCGGTACGCGTCGAGCGCGGCCATCAGCAGCGACGGCCGTGCCGGCGCCTCGGCGACCAGGCTCCACGACAGCAGCACGCCGTCGCAGCCCGCGCCTTCGGGCAGCGCGCACCACGAAGGGCGCACCGTGTAGCCGGCGGCCACCGCGTGCTGCACGACTTCGGCCCACGCCGGCAGGCCGCGGCCCTCGAAGTGGGCGACGAGGAACGTGGCGTTGTTGCTCGAGCTGCCCGCCGGCACGAGCCGGGCGTCGGGCAGCGCGACGGCGGCCTCGAACTCGCCGCGCTGCGCCGCCTCGACGACGGCGGCCTTGACGTCGGCGAGGATCTCGCCGACGCCGCGCGCGCGGCGCGCGAGTTCGCGGGCGGCCTGGGCATCGAACGGGGGCATGGTGGTCGGGTTGGCGGCGGTTGGGGCGCGCCCGCCGCACCCCGATCGTGCCATGTTCGGCGCCGCCGGTGGCGGGTTGAGGCCCGCCGCCGCGGGCGGCGTGGCATGCGACCGCGATTGCCGCCGGCGGCGCGCGCGGCGCACGCGCAGCTGCGCGGCAAGCCGCGCTGACGGCAACGCGACGCCGCGGCTGAGTAGCACCGTCGCCAGGCGCGGTGCGGGTCGGCGACACTCCGGAGTCGCTGCTTGACTGAATCCTTCCCGATGCCTGCCCGCCTGCTCGCCGTTGCCGAACTCGCGCTGCGCTGCGATCCGTCCGCCGTCGGCCTCACGTCCGACGAGGCGGCGGCGCCGTCGCCACCGCGTCTCGTCGGCCAGGCGCGCGCCAGCGCCGCGGTCGAGTTCGGCATCGCGACGCAGCACCCGGCCTTCCACCTGTTCGTGATGGGGCCGCCGGGCTCGGGGCGGCGCAGCCTCGCGCGCCATGTCATCGCGGCACGCATCGCGCAGGGCGGCACCGCGCGCAGCGACTGGGTCTACGTGCACAACTTCGAGCGTGCGCACCAGCCCGTCGCGCTCGAGCTGCCGGCCGGCCGCGGCGCGAAGCTGCGCGACGACATGCGCGCGCTGGTGCGCGACCTGCGCACGCTGATCCCGGCGGTGTTCGAGTCGGAGGAGTACGCGACGCAGGTCGAGCGCATCAACGACGAGTTCAAGGAGCGCGCCGAGCAGGCGCTGGCCGAAGTCGTCAAGCAGGCGGGCGAGCGAGGGCTCGCGATGATCCGCACCCCGGTGGGGTTCACGTTCGCCCCGCAGAAGGACGGCGAGGTGATGCCTCCCGAGGTCTTCCACGCGCTGCCCGAGGAACGCCGCGCCGAGCTCGAGAAGGCCATCGGCGAGGTGCAGGACCAGCTCGTTCGCGTGCTGCGCGGCAACATGCGGCTGCGCAAGGAGCACGCCGACCGCGTGCGAGCGCTCGACCGCTCGATGACGCTGCTGGCGGTCGACCATGCCGTCGACGAGATCAAGGCGCGATACGCCGACCTGCCGCGCGTCGCGGCGTATCTCGACGCGGTGCGCGCCGACGTGATCGACAACGCCAGCGACTTCCGCGCGCACGACGACGACGAGGGAAAGGAGAAGGCCGAGCGCAGCACCGAGCCGACCGGCGAGCTCGCGCGCTACGACGTCAACCTCGTGCTCGACGCCGGCGCGAGTCCGGGCGCGCCGATCGTCGAGGCCGACCTGCCGTCGGTGCCGAACCTCGTCGGCCGGGTCGACCACGTCGCGCGCTTCGGCGCGCTGCTGACCGACTTCCGCCTGATCAAGGGCGGGCTGCTGCACCAGGCCAACGGCGGCTACCTGATCGTCGACGCCGTCAAACTGCTGCAGCAGCCGCTCGCGTGGCCGGCGCTCAAGCGCGCGCAGCTGCGGCGCGAGATCCGCATCGAGTCGCTCGGAGAGATGTTCAGCGTCGTCTCGACCGTGCAGCTCGAGCCGCAGCCGATCCCGCTGGCGGTCAAGGTCGTGCTGGTCGGCGAGCGCTGGGTATGCCGGCTGCTGCAGCACGCCGACCCCGAGTTCGACGAGCTGTTCCGCGTCGTCGCCGACCTCGGCGACGACATTCCGCGCGACGCCGGCACGCAGCGCGAGCTCGCGCGGCTGCTCGCCGGCCAGATGCACGCGCAGCACCTGCTGCCGCCCAGCGCGCCGGCGCTGGCGCGGCTGATCGACCACGGCGTGCGGCTGGCCGGCGACCGCACCCGCGTGACGGCACAGCTGCGCCGGCTGCTCGACGTGCTCGTCGAGGCCGAACACCGCGCGCGCGGGCGCGGCGCGGCCAGCGTCGAGGCCGCCGACGTCGACACCGCGATCGCCGCGCGGCGCGACCGCGCCGGGCGCGTCGACGAGCGGCTGCGCGACGCGGTGCAGCGCGACATCCTGCGCATCGAGACGGCCGGCGAGCGCGTCGGACAGGTCAACGGGCTGTCGGTCTACGAGATCGGCGGCGAAACCTTCGGCATGGCCGTGCGCATCAGCGCGACGTCGCGGCTCGGCGACGGCCAGGTCGTCGACGTGCAGCGCGAGACGCACCTGGGCGGGCCGGTGCACGCCAAGGGCGTGCTGATCCTGTCGTCGTTCCTCGCGTCGCGCTACACGCGGATGCAGCCGCACGCGATCGTCGCGAGCCTGGTGTTCGAGCAGACGTACGGCCTCGTCGAGGGCGACAGTGCGTCGCTCGGCGAACTCGTCGCGCTCCTGTCGTCGATCGCCGACGTGCCGGTCAGGCAGTGCCACGCCGTCACCGGCTCGGTCGACCAGTTCGGCGGCGTGCAGGCGATCGGCGGGGTCAACGAGAAGGTCGAGGGTTTCTTCGACCTGTGCGCCGCGCGTGGGCTCGACGGCACGCACGGCGTGCTGATCCCCGAGGCCAATGCCGGCCACCTGATGCTGCGCGACGACGTCGTCGAGGCGGTCGCGGCCGGCCGCTTCGCGGTCCACGCGGTGCGCCACGTCGACGAAGCGCTCGAGCTGATGACGGGGCTGCCGGCCGGGGATCCGCTGGTCCCGTCCGACGCCACCGTCAACGGCCGCATTGCGCGCAGGCTGCGCGAATACGCACGGCTGCGCCGCGGCGCGCCGCGCGTGAAGCGTGCGCCGTCCGCGCCGCAGGTGCAGCTGCGGAAGGCCGCCGACGAAGGCGAGGACGACGAATGAACCCGACCCCGCCGCGCCAGGTGCTGGCGCTGCTCGACGACGCCGCCGCCGCGGCCGACGTGATCGAGCTGTCGTCGACGCTCGCGCAACGGCTGCAGTGCCCGCTCGAAGTCGTCTACGTCGAGAGCGTGCCGGCGCTGACGGCGGCTGCGCTGCCCTTCACGCGCGTCCTTGCCGCCGGCGGCATGCAGTGGCAGCCGTTCGCGCCCCGCGACGTCGAGAGCGGCTACCGCGCGCAGGCGGCGCGGGTGCGCGACCTCGCCGCGCGGGTGACGACGCGGCGTTCGGTGCGCTGGTCGCTGCGCACGGTGCGCGGCGCGCTCGCGCAGGCCATCGTCGAGCTGCACGCCGAGGCCGACCTGATGGTCGTCGCGACGGCCGCGCTGCGCGCGCCGCTGGCTGCGCCTCGGGGCGCCCGGCCGCGGCGACCCGCGGCCGTGACCGTCGTCACCGACGACTCGCCGCAAGGCCGGCAGGCGCAGCAGCTCGCGCAGCAGGTCGCGCAGGCGCTCGACGGCGTGCTGACGGTGCGCCACGCCGCGGGCGCCGCCGCTGCCGCCGCGGCGCGCGACCGCCATTGCGACCTCGTCGTGCTACCCCGCGCGCTGGTCGCGCCCGGCGTGCTGGCGACGCTCGAGCGGCCGGCGCTGATCGTCGGCTGAACCGCGCCGAGCGGCGCGCTCGAGGTGACGCAAGCGCGGCGGGCGTGCGCCCGCTGGAGTGCGGGGCGCCGGCGCTCCCGACACGGCTGGCGGAGGACCGGCGACGACCGCGAAGCAGCTGCTGTTCCACGACGACGACGCGCGCGAGAAGATCCGCCGCGGCGTCGACACCCTCGCCGAGGCCGTGCGCGTGACGCCGGGCCCGCGCGGGCGCAACGTGCCGATCGAGCGCGACGAAGGTGCGGCGCAGGTCGTCAACTCGGGCGTCGTCGTCGCGCGCTCGATCGAGCTCGCCGACAGCGCGCTCGACGCGCGTGCACACGTCGGATTGCGCTCGAGCACCGTCACCGTGGCGCGGTGGTCGCGCGCGAGGAAGCAGGCGGTGGCGGCACCCATCACGCCGCCACCGACGAGCACGACGTGCATCGTCACTTGCCGCGCCGCACGCGCAGCAGCTCGTCGAGGATCAGGCTCGCGGCGCCGACCGTGATTGCGGCGTCGGCGACGTTGAAGCTTGGGAAGTAGCCGCCGCGGAAGACCGGCTCCAGGATCGCGAAGCGGAACTGCAGGAAGTCGACGACGTAGCCGTGCAGCAGCCGGTCGACGACGTTGCCCACCGCGCCGCCGAGGATCATCGTGACGGCGAAGCAGAACAGCGTCTGCGTCGGGTGCTTCTTCAGCATCCAGACGATGAAGGCCGACGCCGCGACGCCGATGCCGACGAAGAACCAGCGCTGCCAGCCCGAGGCGCCGGCGAGGAACGAGAACGCGGCGCCGGTGTTGTGCACCCGCACGAGGTTGAAGAACGACGTCACCGGCCGCACGTCGCCGAGCTCGAACGCGCCGAGGATCAGCGTCTTCGTGAACTGGTCGAGCAGCACGACGAGCACAGCCAGCCCGAGCCACAGCGCGAGACCGGCGGACGAGGAGGCGCGCGAGGGCATCGGGGCAGCGAAGTAAAGGGCGGGCAACGGATGCCGGCGCGGGCCGGCGGGGCGCCGTACTGTAGCCGCAGCGTCTGCGTGCCGCGGCGCCGCGCGGCAGATGCCGCACGGTGGCGGGGCGGCGTCGGGTGTGGCCGGCAATGGCGGTGCTTTTCGGGCCCCGCCGGCGCCGGCGCAGGACTAGCTTTGCGGGACTCGACCATCACCCCTGGCCCCCGCGATGTCCACTGCACCGTTGCCCTGCATCACGATCGCCCGCACCGAAGCCGACCTGCGCGCCGCCTGCGCGCTGCGCGCACTCGCCTACGGGCGCCACCTGCCGGAACTGGCCGGCGCGCTCGCCGAGCCCGACGCCTTCGACCGCCGCGCCGGCGTGGCCGTGCTGCTGGCGCGCGACGCCGCCAGCGGCGACGCGCTCGGCACGTTGCGCATCCAGGGCGGCGGGCCCGGCGCGCCGCTGGCGATCGAAGGCAGCGTCGCGCTGCCGCCGCCGCTGGCCGGCGCGCGGCGCGCCGAGGTCACGCGGCTGGCGGTGCGCCCCGGTGCCGACGGCGGCGTGCGCGTGCTGCTGATGAAGGGCCTGTACCTGTACTGCGTCGCGAGCCAGATCCGCTGGCTCGTGATCGGCGCGCGCAGCGACGCCCTGATCCGGCTGTACCGCAGCCTCGGCTTCGACGACGTGCTCGGCCCCGACGTGCGCGTGCCGCTGGCCCACGCCGGCGGGCTGCCGCACCGCGTGCTCGCGTTCGACGTGCTGGCCGCCGAGCGCACCTGGCGCGCCGCCGGCCACGGCCTGTACGGCTTCATGGGCGAGACGTACCACCCGCAGATCCGGCTCTTCGAGCCGGCGGCCGCCGACGCCGTCGGCGAAGCGGAGGCCGCCGCCGACGCCGCGGCCTGACGACGCGGCCTGACGACGCAGCCTGACGACGCGGTGCCCCGGCATCAGCTCGGCGGTGCCGCCGCCACCGCCGCCACCGCCGCCAGCGCCTGCACGAGCTGCTCGCGCGTGAACGGTTTCGTCACCACGGCGTCCATCCCGGCGTCGCGGCAGCGCTGGCGGTCGCTCTCGCCGGCGGTGGCCGTCAGCGCGACGATCGGCAGCCGCGGCCAGCCGCGCTCGCGCTCGGCGTCGCGGATCGCGCGCGTCGCCGCCCAGCCGTCGAGCACCGGCATCGCGCAGTCCATCAGCACCGCGTCGGGGCGCGCGCCGGCGCGCAGCGCCGCCTCGACGGCGGCGCGCCCGTCGGCGACGCGCTCGGCGTCGAGGCCGAGCTCGGCGAGGTAGGCGTCGACGATCAGCGCGTTGACATCGTCGTCCTCGGCCACCAGCAGCCGCCGCAGGGCGCCGCACAGGCGCGGCGCGGCCTGCGGCAGCGGCGCTGCGGCATCGGCCAGCGGCGTTGCGAACACGAAGCACGAGCCGACGCCGGGCGTGCTGGTCGCCGTCACGTCGCCGCCCATCGCGCGCGCGATCTCGCGCGCGATCGTGAGCCCGAGGCCGATCCCCTCGGCCCGCCGTCCCGGGGCCGGCGCGCCCTGATGGAAGGCGTCGAACATCTGCGCGAGGTCGGCGGCGGCGATGCCCGGGCCGGTGTCGCGCACCGTCACGACGAGCCGGCCGCCGGGCCCTTCGCGCTCGACCGTCATCGTCACGCCGCCGCGGGCGGTGAACTTGACGGCGTTGCCGGTCAGGTTGTGCAGCACCTGCCGCAGCCGTGCGCCGTCGGCGCGCACCCAGCAAGGCGTGGGCAACCGCACTGCGACGTCGAACGAAAGCCCGCGCGCGTGCGCCCGCAGCGCGTGCAGCTCGGCCACCTCGTGCACCAGCGCGCCGAGCTCGACCGCCTCGTCGCGCAGCACGAGCCGCCCGCTGTCGATGCGCGACAGGTCGAGCAGGTCGTCGATCAGCGTCAGCAGGTGGTGCGCCGACGCCTCGACGAGCTCGAGCCGCCGCGCCTGCGGCGACGCGGCGGCAGCGTCGCCGCGCAGCAACTGCGTCAGGCCGAGGATGCCGTGCAGCGGCGTGCGCAGCTCGTGGCTCAGGCGCGCGATGAACTGGCTCTTGACCGCGCCCTGGTGGCGCGCGAGCTGCAGCGCCTCGTCCTTCTCGCGCGCGAGCGCGACGGCCTGGTCGCGCAGCAGCACGCCGGCGACGAAGCGGTGTTCGGCCGCGCGCGACGACAGCAGCAGCAGCGCCTGCAGCAGCAGCAGGCCGACGCCGCCGACGACGCCGGCCTCGTCGCCGCGCTGCAGCAGCCCGGCCGCGGTGGGCAGCAGCATCGGCACCGTGTAGGCGGCGGTGGCGGCGCTGCGCACCTGCAGGCCGAACGTGGCCACGCTGCCCACGCACGCGAGCGCCGCGGCCGCAAGCGCGGCCACCGGCAGCGCCTCGGCCATCACCCGCCAGCCGGCCACGCCCCACACCAGGCCGTCGAGCGCGAGCAGCGCGTAGTTCAGGCGGCGCCAGCGCGCGGGGTCGGCGGCGCGGCGGGCGCCCACCGCCGCGGCCACGCGCAGCACCGCCACGGCCAGCTTGACCGCCACCCACCACAGCAGCCACGCGGTCTCGACCGCGCCGTGCGCGTACCACGCCATCACGAGCGCGAACGCGGTGGCCAGCGGCATGCCGGCGCGGGTGTGCGCGAGCACCATCTGCCACTGCTCGCCGGCCACGCGCTCGCAGCGCGCGGCGTCGACCGTGACGCCGAGCTCGGCCGCGGCACGGTCGAGCGCCGCGCCGGCGCTCAGCGCGAACATGCGTCGCCTCCCATCCTGGCGAGTATCACGCAGCGCGTCGCGGCGCGCCTTCCCCCTGCGCGGGGGGGCGCCGGGGGGCGGAACCGGGCGTGCCTACGCGACGCGGCGGTCTTCGCCGTCGCCGAACAGGTTGCGCGTGCAGCGGCCGCAGATCGTCGGGTGCGCGGCGTCGTGGCCGACGTCGTCGCGCCAGTGCCAGCAGCGCTCGCACTTGGTCGCCGCCGACGGCGTCACGCTCACCGCCAGCGCGTCGGCGGCGACGAGCGTCGCCTTCGACGTGATCAGCACGAACTTCAGGTCGTCGCCGAGCGAGGCGAGCAGCGCGTGCGTCTCGGGCGGCGCGCCGATCGTGACCTCGGCCTGCAGCGACGAGCCGACGCCGCCGGCGGCGCGCACCTCCTCGATCGCCTTGTTGACGGTGTCGCGCACCTCGCGGATCGCCTGCCACTTGGCGAGCAGCGCGGCGTCGGTCGCGGCGCCGAAGCCGGCGAAGTTCCAGTAC
>CALIDR010000094.1 GCA_938022295.1 uncultured Burkholderiaceae bacterium | reverse complement strand
CTCGCCTTCGACGGCGGCCGCGTGGTGCTGCGGCTGGCGTTCGGCGAGGCGGCGCAGTGGCTGCCGCAGCTCGTGCTCGACGCCGACGCGTTCTACCTTGACGGCTTCGCACCCGCCCGCAACCCGGCAATGTGGGACGCCGCGCTGCTCAGGCAGTTCGCCGGCCGCGCTGCCCCGGGCGCCACCGCGGCGACGTGGAGCGTCGCGCGCGACGTGCGCGACGGCCTGGCCAGTGCCGGCTTCGTCGTCGAGCGCGCCCCGGGCTTCGGCGGCAAGCGCGAGATGACGGTGGCGCGCTTCGCCCCCCGCTTCGTGCCGAAGCGGGCCCGCCCGCACGGCCGCAGCGCGCCGGCCGAGGCGGTGATCGTCGGCGGGGGACTGGCCGGTGCCGCGGCGGCGCAGGCGCTGGCCGCCGAAGGCTGGGCGTGTACCGTGTTCGACCGCCACGCGGCGCCGGCCGCCGAAGCGTCGGGCAACGCCGGAGGCCTGTTCCACGGCGGCGTGCCGGCCGACGACGGCGCGCACGCCCGGGCGCTGCGCGCCGCGGCGCTGCTCGCCGCGTCCGCCTACGCGCCGCTGCTGCAGGCCGGCACCGTCGCCGGCCAGGCGCAGGGGCTGCTGCAGGCGAGCGGCACGTCGCTCGCGGCCACCCGCGCGCGTGTCGATCGCCACGGCCTGCCGGGCGACTTCGTGCAGGCGCTCGACGCCGCCGACGCATCGGCGCTCGCCGGCATGCCGCTGGCCGGTCCGGCGTGGCACTACCCGGGCGGCGGGTGGCTCGCGCCGCCGTCGTGGGTGCGCCACGCGCTGGACCATCCGGCGATCGGCTGGCGCGGCGGCACCGCGGTGCACGCGCTGCGGCGCGACGGCGACGCGTGGGCGCTGCTCGACGCCGAAGGCCGCCTGCTCGCGCGCAGCGCCACCGTCGTGCTCGCGAACGCGCACGACGCCCTGCGCCTGCTCGGCCAGCCGCCGTGGCCGCTGCAGCGCGTGCGCGGGCAGGTCACGCTGCTCGGCGCCGACACGGCGGGACTGCCGCGACCGCGCCTGCCGCTGGCGGGCGACGGCTACGCGCTCGTGCTGTCCGACGGCCGGCTGCTGTGCGGCGCCACGCGCGCCGTCGGCGACGACGACCCGACGCTGCGCGCCGCGGACCACGCCTACAACCTGCGGCGCCTGAGCGCGCTGTGCGGCCACGCGCCTGCGCTGGAAGCCGATGCCATCGCCGGGCTCGACGGCCGCGTCGGCTGGCGGCTGACGGCCGCCGACCGGCTGCCGCTCGTCGGCCCGGTGCCGGCCGGAGATCCGGCAGCGCGCGAGCGCGACGCTGTACGGGTCGAGGGCCTCGTCGTCTGCACCGCGCTCGGGGCGCGCGGCATCACCTGGGCGCCGCTGGCGGGCGCGCTGGTCGCGGCCTGGGCCGCCGGCGCGCCGTTCCCGCTGCCGGCCGACCTGATCGACGCCCTCGACCCCGCGCGCTTTCCGGTGCGCGCGGCGCGACGCCTCAGAACGTCAGCGTCCTGACGCCCTCGGGCGTGCCGAGCAGGCACAGCGACGCCTTGTGGCGCGCGAAAATGCCGCACGTCACGACGCCGGGCCACTGGTTGATCTCCTCCTCCAGGCGCGGCGGGTCGGCGATCACGAGGCCGCGCACGTCGAGGATCGGGTGGCCGTTGTCCGTCAGCAGCGGCAGCCCTTCGCCGTTGCGGCGCAGCGTCGCGGTGCCGCCCTGCTCGGCGAAGCGGCGCGCGACCTGTGGCGCGGCCATCGCGATCACCTCCACCGGCAGCGGATAGCGGCCGAGCACGTCGACGAGCTTGCTGTGGTCGGCGATGCAGACGAAGCGGTCGGCGAGGTCGGCGACGATCTTCTCGCGCGTCAGCGCGGCGCCGCCGCCCTTGATCATGTAGCCGCGGGCGTCGATCTCGTCGGCACCGTCGACGTAGACCGGCAGCCGCTCGACCGCCGTCGTCTCGAAGACGGTGATGCCGTGGCGGCGCAGCCGCTCGCTGCTCGCCTCGCTGCTGGACACCGCGCCGGCGATGCGGCCGGCCACCGTCGCCAGCGCGTCGATGAAGTGGTTGACCGTCGAGCCGGTGCCCACGCCGATGACCGCGCCCTCGGGCACGTGGGCGAGCGCGGCGCGGGCCACCTGGGCCTTCAGTTCGTCGGCGTTCATCGGGGCGTCGGGCTCGCGTGCGGGGCGGTGAGAATGCGGACGATTATGTCGCTCGTCCCCTACGCCCTGACCCGCCCGTTCCTGTTCGGCCTGGACGCCGAACGCGCGCACGACCTGACGCTGGAAGCGATCGCGCGGCTGCAGAACACGCCAGCGCAGGCGCTGTGGGCGCAGGTGCGGGTGGCCGACCCGGTGACGGTGGCGGGGCTGCGCTTTCCGAACCGCGTCGGCCTGGCCGCCGGGCTGGACAAGAACGGCCGCTGCATCGACGGCCTGGGCGCGATGGGCTTCGGCTTCATCGAGGTCGGCACCGTGACGCCCAAGCCGCAGCCGGGCAACCCGAAGCCGCGCGTGTTCCGCCTGCCCGCGAGGCAGGCGCTGATCAACCGCCTCGGCTTCAACAACGAGGGCCTGGCCGCCTTCGTCGGCCACGTGAAGCGCGCGACGAGCTTCCGCCGCGGCGGCGGCATCTTGGGCCTGAACATCGGCAAGAACGCCGCCACGCCGATCGACCGCGCGGTGGACGACTACCTGAGCGGCCTTTCGGGCGTGTACCCGCACGCCGACTACGTGACCGTCAACATCAGCAGCCCGAACACGCAGAACCTGCGCGCGCTGCAGAGCGACGCCGCGCTCGACGCGCTGCTCGCGGCGCTGCAGTCCCGCCGCGCCGAACTGCAGGCCGAGCACGGCCGCCGGGTGCCGGTGTTCGTCAAGATCGCGCCCGACCTCGATGACGCGCAGATCGACCTCATCGCCGCGACGCTGCAGCGCCACGGCATCGACGGCGTGATCGCGACCAACACGACCGTCGCGCGCGACGCCGTGCTCGGCCTGCCGCACGCCGGCGAGACCGGCGGCCTGTCGGGCGCGCCGCTGCTCGAGCCGAGCAACCGGGTGATCCGCCGCCTGCGCGCGGCACTCGGCCGGCGCTTTCCGATCATCGGCGTCGGCGGCATCTCGAGCGGCGCCGACGCGCTTTCCAAGGTCGACGCCGGCGCCGACCTGGTGCAGCTCTACACCGGGCTGATCTACCGCGGGCCGGCGCTCGTCGACGAGGTGGCGCGGGCGCTGGCGCGCCGGTCGTCGACGCACGATCGCCCGGCCTAGGACTTCGTGCCGCGACCGGCGCTCGCGCGGCGCGTCAGCCCTGGCGACGCGGCTCGGACTTCACCTCGGTGCCGAGCACGCGGGCGCTGGCGGCGTCGACGTCGAGCTCGACGAGCCGCCCCTCGGCGTCGCGCGCCCTGACTTCGACGCGGTCGCGCCCGCGCTCGATCTTCTCGATCGGGCGGTAGCCGGCCGCCTCGAGGCGGGCGTGGATCTCGGCGATGCCGAGCCCTTGCGGCGGCGTGTCGGCGCGGCGCTCGCGCTTGACCTCGGCCTTGCGCACGGCGGCGGTCGCGGGGTCGACGTCGAGCTCGACGCGGCGGCCTTCGGCGTCGAAGGCCTTGACTTCGTAGCGGTCGCGCTTGCGCTCGATCTCGTCGATCGAGCGGTAGCCCGCCGCCTCGAGGCGGGCGTGGACCTGCGCGATGTCGAGCATCGGCGCGGTCCGGCCGGCGGCGGGAGCGGCGGGCGTCTGCGCGAAGCCGGGGGCGATGCCGGCGCCGGCGGCGACCAGGCCGAGGGCGGCGGCGATGACGAGGGTGGGGGTACGCATGGGACGATCTCCGTTTCGGTGACGCAGTGCTTGCTCGACTGCGCAGCCAGTGTGCGACCGCCCCACTGAACGTCGAATGAACGGCCCGTTCGGCGGGCGTTCAGCGTCGCGGCGCGTGCGCGGCCCTCGTCCTTCGTGCGCCGTTCCCCCTGCGCCGCCGCTCGCCGGCTTCGGCGCGGCATCGTCGGCCGACCGGCCCCGCCGCCCCCGGGGCGCGACGGCTGCGGCCGCCGCGGCCCCGCGTCGATCTCAGGTCGCGCCGGTCAAAGCGTCGGCCGATGCCGGCGCCGTGTCGCGATCCCCACGAGGCCCATGCCGGCCAGCATCATCGCGGCGGCCGACACCTCGGGCACGGCGCCGATCTGGAGTCGATCGGCATTCACGTAGAGCCAGGGGCCACCGTCGTGGCTGGGGTCGTTCTGGAGCGAGACGACGTCGAAGTACGCCCGGTATCCCGAGAACTGCAGCGACTCGCCGGGGCCCAGGACGTCGCGGGCTTCGGGGCCGAGATGCGCCTCGCCGGAGGCCAGCGAACCCACCTGGACACTGCGGATCACGCTGCCGCCCGCGCCCAGGAAGTCGATCGACGCGTTGACGACGCCGAAGATGCTGGTGTTGGCCGGATCGATGCTGACGTCCTGCTCCAGCCAGGCCGTCATCAGCGAGCCGTTGCCCTGCCCGAGGTCAGTCATCCGCAGCCACTGGCCGCGGGCGAACGTGATCTTCAGGTCCACCGCATCCCCGCTGCCGATCCGCACCGACGGCGGGATTTCGTAGATCTTCGAGATGTAGTCGCCGAAGCCGGTGTTCTGCACCGCTGCCGCGCGCAGATCGACGACGTAGTCGACGGTCACCTGCATCGCGGCGGCAGGGGCGGCGACAGCAAGCCCCAGCAGCCCCAAGACGGCCCTCCTCGCCCGCTCAGCCATGGGAAGTCCCTCCTCGTGGTCATTCGCGATCGCCTCGGGCGCCAGACGTTGCGGTCGCCCGTGGCCGCAACGGTGAACGGCCGCGACCTGCCGACGGCCGTCCCCCTGACCCGGGCCGGCGTCGACCGCGCTTCCGCCCGGCACTCACCTGCCCCGCCTCATCGTAGCGCGGGCCCTGCCGCGGCTCGTGCCTGCCTGCCGGCGGATGCCGCCGAAGGTGTTGCCGCGTGTATCGGCTGGCCGGCCGACGAGGCGGTGGCCGGCGATCGGGGCGCCGCCAGCGAACGCATCGCCGCGGGCCGGCGCGACCCCTGCTGCCAGCGCCGCCTCTACGGCGCCGCAGAGTGCGCCAGCAGGGTCGCGCGGCCGCTCGCGAGCAGCGCGTCGACCGACGGCCTGCCGGGATGCGCATCGGCATCGCGCGTGCCGCGCAGCGCGTCGATCGCCCAGCGCGCCGCGAGCGTGCGCAGCGTCTCGGCGTTGGCCCGCGTCGGCGTGCCCTGGCGACACGCGAGCACGGCCACCGCCTCGGTGTCCTCTCCTTCGGCATCGACGTGCGTCGAGCCCTGCGTCAGCTCGACGCCGACGAAGGCGTCCGCGCCGGCGGCACGCGCCGCCTCGGCGACGCGCTGCAGCGCCGGCACGGCGTTGTGCCGGGCGTTGCAGCCGGCAGGCGCGGCCATCACCGCGCGCACGGGCCGGCGGCCAGCGTCCGAGACGGCCTCCAGGTTCTCGGCGAAGCCCGGCACCGCGACCGGGTCGAACAGGATCGCGCCGGCCAGCACCGACCCGTCGGCCCACGCGAGCGCGCGCCCGACGCGGGCCGCGAACACGGCCCCGGCCGAATGGCCGCCGACGACGACGCGCCGCGGCACCGGGCGCGCGTCGGGGGCCGCGAGCCCCTGCAGGATCGCGACGGCGAGCGCGTCGGCCAGCCCCGGGGCGCCGCGGGCCATCTCGGCGTTCACGCACAGCGTCATCGCGCCGGCCTCGGCGATGCGCCGCATCGTCGTGCGCAGATTGGCGCAGCGGCGCGCGAAGCCGTGCTGCACGAGCACCAGTCCGGCAGGCTCGGCCGCCGGCAGGTGCCACTCGGTGTCGAGGCGCTCGCCCCGGAATTCGAAGAGGCCGAACGCAATCGCGGCCCGCGGTGGCGCATCGGCGGCCGACGGCGCCGGCGGCGGCACGACGGCGCAGCCGGCCGCGAGCAGCGCGGCCAGCGCGGCGGCGATCCGCGCGACGATCCGGCGCATCGTCGTCAGCGCCGCGCGGCCGGCGGGCGGTCGGTCACTGCAGCGCGACCCCGGTCTTGCTCTGCAGCTCGTCGCGCGTCACGCCCGGCGCCATCTCGACCACCTTCAGCCCGTGCGGCGTCACGTCGAGCACGGCGAGGTCGGTGATGATGCGGTCGACGACGCCCACACCGGTCAGCGGCAGCGTGCACTTGGGCAGGATCTTGAGGTCGAAGCCGCCGTCCTTCTTCTTGGCGACGTGCTCCATCAGCACGACGACGCTCTTGACGCCGGCCACGAGGTCCATCGCGCCGCCCATGCCCTTGACCATCTTG
>CALIDR010000093.1 GCA_938022295.1 uncultured Burkholderiaceae bacterium | reverse complement strand
CTCGAGGAACTCGGGCATCGAAAGGCCGGCTTGAAACTGCACTCGGTTCATCGGCATGGCGCGCCTCCAGTAGGGATGCGGCCATCTTCCTGGCTCACAGGCTCAAAGACTGAGCCTGCTGAGGTTGCTCGCTAATCAGGTGGGGCGATGTGCGGCGGTCGCAGCATCGCGCCAGGCGGCAACCGCTGCAGGCTCACACTGTGGCGGTCGTCGCTGCGCGACGACTTCGTTGCGCTGCTCGGGCCGGAGTCGCGCGGCAGAACTCGCTGCGCTCGGACAACCGCCGCGAGTTCGATCACGAAGCGCGCTCACGCGCGCCGACCCCGGCCCTGGCCTTGCAGGCCGCGCCGGGCCACGGGCGCGAGTCGCGCAGGGCAGCCAGCGCGCAGCGCTGGCCCCCGAGGTGAAGCGCCGCCGCCCGCGCGCACGGCGCTTTGCCGCGCCAACCTCGGCAGGCCACCCAAACGGAACCGTCGATGTTCACGAAGGGCCGAAGCCACTCGTTCGCGCTCGCCTCGTCGAACGCACGGGCGCCCTCGTGGCGACGGCGCGAGCCGCCCCGGCGTTCAGAAGTGGATGCCCTGCATCATCTGCTGCAGTGCGATCGCCTCGGGCGACAGCTTCGGCTTCTCGCCCTTTCCGGCGGCGGCGGCCTCGCTGTCGGGGAACATGCGGAACGTCGTGTTCATGATGATCTGCGCCACGCGCGGCGCCGCGGCGTGCAGCAGCTCGCCGGTGATGCCCAGCCGCGTGGCGATGCGCACCGGCTTCTCGATGCAAGCGCGGGCGATCATGTCGGCCGCCTGCTCGGGCGACAACGTCGGCACGTTGTTGTAGATCTTCGTCGGCGCGATCATCGGCGTGCGCACCAGCGGCATGTTGATCGTCGTGAACGTCACGCCGACGTCGGCGAACTCGCTCGCCGCGCAGCGCGTCCAGGCGTCGAGCGCCGCCTTGCTCGCGACGTAGGCCGAGAAGCGCGGCGCGTTGGTCAGCACGCCGATCGAGCTGATGTTCACGACGTGGCCCCTGCGCTTCTTCACCATCCCCGGCAGCAGCCCCATCGTCACGCGCAGGCAGCCGAAGTAGTTCAGGTCCATCGTGCGCTGGAAGTCGTGGAAGCGGTCGTAGCTGCTCTCGATCGCACGGCGGATGCTGCGCCCGGCGTTGTTGATCAGGAAGTCGACGCCGCCGTGCACCTCCTCGAGCGTCTTGACGAACGCGGCGCAGTCCGCCTCGGCGGCGATGTCGACGCTGTAGCTGAAGACCTTCGGGTCCGCGGTGCCCTTCTCCTTCGCATAGGCGACGATCTCCTTGACGGCCTCGGCGAGCTTGTCCTCGCCGCGCGCGGCGATGATCGTCACCGCGCCAGCCTCGGCGAACTTCTTGGCCGCCGCCAGCCCGATGCCCGAGCTGCCGCCGGTCACGAGCACGACCTTGCCGCCCACCGCCCCCTTCAGCGAACGGTCGATGAACAGGTCCGGGTCGAGGTGGCGCTCCCAGTAGTCCCACAGCCGCCACGCATAGTCGTGCAGCCGCGGGCACTCGATGCCGCTGCCCTTGAGCGCGGCGTCGGTCTCGCGGCGGTCGAAGCGCGTCGGGTAGTTGACGAGCATCAGCACGTCCTCGGGCAGGCCGAGGTCCTTCATCACCGCGTTGCGGATGCGGCGCACCGGCGCCAGCGCCATCAGCCCCTTCTTGACGCTCTTCGGGACGAAGCCGAACAGCGCCGCGTTGACGAACACGTTCATCTTCGGCGCGTGCGCGGCCTTGCTGAACACGTCGAGGATGTCGCCGACGCGGTAGCCCTGCGGGTCGACGAGGTGGAAGCACTTGCCGCTGTCGCGCTTCTGGTGGCTGATGTGGTCGAGCGCGGCGACGACGAAGTCCACCGGCACGAGGTTGATGCGCCCGCCCTCGAGCCCCACCGACGGGAACCACGGCGGCAGGATCTGGCGCATGCGCTGGATCAGCTTGAAGAAGTAGTACGGGCCGTCGATCTTGTCCATCTCGCCCGTCTTCGAGTCGCCGACCACCGCCGCCGGGCGGTACACCGTCCACGGCACCTTGCACTCGCGGCGCACGATCTTCTCGCTCTCGTGCTTGGTCATGAAGTAAGGGTGCTCGAGGTTCTCGGCCTCGTCGAACATGTCCTCGCGGAACACGCCTTCGTACAGGCCCGCGGCGGCGATCGACGACACGTGGTGGAAGTGCCCGGCCTCGATCGACTTCGCGAACTCCACCGCGGCGCGCGTGCCGTCGACGTTGACGGCGATCTGGCTGTCGGCGTCCGCCTCGAGGTCGTAGACGGCGGCGAGGTGGTAGAAGTGGTCGACCTGGCCCTTGAGCGCCTTCGCGTCGTCGGCGGAGACCCCGAGCCGCTTGGCGGTGAGGTCGCCGTACACCGGCACCGCGCGGCTGCGGCCCACGCCCCAGTACGCCAGCAGGTCGGGCACCTTGCCCTCCGACTCGCGGCGCAGCAGGAAGTGGACGACGGCGCCGCGGCGCGCGAGCAGCGTCTTGACGAGACGCTTGCCGATGAAGCCGGTGGCGCCGGTGACGAAGTAGTGCATGGAGGCTCTCCTCGGGTCGGGTCGGGTGCGAAGGCGGACATTCTTCTGCAAAGGCCGCCGCCGTCTCCCCCGCGTTTGCCCGGGCGGCGTGCGGTAGAGGCCGCGCCCTAGACGAAGCCGCCGCACCGCCGCGCGTGCCCCCTACACTCGATGCCCGTCGGCGGGGGGCCGCCGGCACGCCGCCGCAGGATCCGCGAGATACCCGAGAGGAAACCGAGATGGTCAAGAAGCTGCAGAAACTGGCCGAGAAGCAGAAGACGGGCTCCGCGTCGGGCCTGCTCGACAGCCAGCTCGCCGGCGCGGTCAAGGATTCGGCGCAGCAGATCTGGCTGGCCGGCATGGGCGCCTTCGCGAAGGCGCAGGCCGAGGGCGGCAAGGTGTTCGAGACGCTGGTCAAGGAAGGCCTGAGCCTGCAGCGCAAGACGCAGGCGGTGGCCGAGGAACGCATCAGCGAGGTCACCGGCAAGATGACGGCGATGGCCGACGACGTCACCGCCAAGGCCGGGCAGAAGTGGGACAAGCTCGAGTCGATCTTCGAGGAGCGCGTGGCCAAGGCGCTGAACAAGCTCGGCGTGCCGTCGAACAAGGACGTCGACGCGCTGATCCAGCGCATCGACACGCTCAGCGCCCAGGTGGCGCGGCTGAGCGCGGCGCCCGCCGGCGACGGCGCACGCGCGCCGGCACACAAGGTGGCGGCGAAGAAGGCGGCCGCGAAGAAGGCCGCGGCGAGGAAAACCGCGGCGCAGCAGGCCGCGCCCGGGACCGCTGCCGCCGCGCCGGCCAAGGCGCCCGCGAAGAGGGCCGCGCGGGCGCGCAAGACGGCCCCCGCCGCGCCCTGACCGCGGGGCCGGCGCGCGGCGCCGGTCAGGAATGCTCGACCTCGAGCCTGCTGCTGGCCAGCCAGTCGGCGGCAGTGCCGTGGCGGCGCAGCGCCTGCGCGTCGCCGCTCACCCCCACCACCCCCGACCACGCGTTGCGGCCGCGCTGCTTGCTCGCGTAGAGCGCGGCATCGGCGAGGTTGATCGCGTCGTTCCAGTCGAACACCTGCGGCTGCGCGGGCGCGAGCGGGAAGCACGCGAAGCCGATCGAGCAGGTGCAGTGCAGCGCCAGACCGCCGTCGACCACGAACGGTTCAGCCGCCACCGACTGGCGCACCCGCTCGGCGAGCACGTGCGCCGCCGTGCGCGACGTCTCGCGCACGACGAGCAGGAACTCCTCGCCGCCCCAGCGCACCGCGTAGTCGCTCGCGCGCAGCACGCACTGCAGGCGCTCGCGCATCTGGCGCAGCACGGCGTCGCCGGCGGCGTGGCCGTGGGTGTCGTTGATGCGCTTGAAGTGGTCGATGTCGACCAGCACGAAGACGAGGTCGGCGTCGCCGCCCGCCCCCGCCGGCCGGGCGTGGTGTCGAAGCGCCAGGGCGGCGTCGGCGGCCACGCGCTCCATCAGGAAGCGGCGATTGCGCAGCCCCGTCAGCGGGTCGGTCAGGCTCGATTCCTGCAACGTCGCCGACTCGTCGCGCAGCCGGCGCGCGAGCGCCTCGAGCTCGGCGGTGCGCGCGCGCACCTCGCCTTCGAGCCGCTGCCGGCTCGCGCGCAGCTGGCGCGTGCGCCAGTGCACGAGGCCCCAGACGAGGAGCGCCCCGCCGCCAGCCGCGGCCGCCTGCACCGGCGTGCGCTGCCACCACGCCGGCTCGACGCGCACCGGCAGCGCCAGTTCCTGCGCGCTCCACACGCCGCTGCGGTTGGTCGCGCGCACGCGCAGCACGTAGGCGCCCGGCGCCAGCGGCCCGTAGGTGGCGATGCGGTCGTCGGCGCCGCTTTCGCGCCAGCCGGCGTCGCGGCCTTCGAGCCGCCACGCGTAGCGGATGCGCGCCGGATCGCTGTAGTCGAGGGCGGCGAATTCGACGCTCAGGCTGCGCCGCCCCGGCGGCACGCGCAGTTCGGCCGGCACCGGGCCGACGCTCTCGCGCACGCCGTCAATGCGCAGTTCGCTGACGACGAGCGCCGGTGCGTAGCTCGACGGCTCGTAGGCCTGCGGGTGCACGACCAGCACGCCGCGCGTGCCGCCGAACAGGAAGCGGCCGTCGGCGGTGCGGGCGAACGAGAAGAACCAGCCCATTCCGAAGTCCTTGCCGTCGGCGGTGGTGAGTTCGTCGAGACGGTCGGCGGCGGGGTCGTAGACGTACTGCTGGGTCCAGATGCGGCCGCGCTCGTCCTCGAGCAGGTTGGCGCCGTACGGGCGGCCGACGACGCCGTGGCGCCGGCTGACGCCGTCGAAGCGCGCCGCGGCGCCGTCCCACTGCATCATCCGGTGCAGTCCGGCCACCGCGGTGTCCACCCACAGCGTGCCCTGGCGGTCGAACAGCAGCCCGATCACGACCGGGTTGCCGAGCCCGCCGCCCGCGGGCGACGGCACCGGCTCGAGCACGTCGGCGCCCGCGGGCAGCCGGTACAGGCCGGTGGCGGTGCCGTCCCACAGCGCACCGTCGGCCGCCTCGGCGACGGCGAAGGCGGCGCCGACGGTGCCGTCGCCGCGCGCGACGCGCTCGACCGCGTCGCCGCCGGCGCGCACGCGGCGCAGGCCGTCCTCGGCGGCGATCCACAGCGCCCCGTCGCGACCGACGAACAGGCGGTGCGTCGGCCCGCCGTCGTGGCGCAGTGTGCGCACGAGCCGACGCTCGCGGTCGAAGCGGTGCAGCACCGAATCGACGGCGACCCACACCGTGCCGTCGGCGCCCTGCGCCATCGCCTGCGGCGCGGCGGCACCCACCGCCGGCGGCAGGCGCAGCGACGCCGTGCCGCGCAGCCGGCGGTCGAGCACCGCGATCGTCCCGCCCGGCAGGCCGGCCCAGATCTCGCCGTCGTCGCGCACCAGCAGGCTGCGGACGTTGGCGTCGTCGAACGGGCCTGCGCCGGGCGCATCGGCGCTGCGCACCCAGATGCTGCGGTTGACCGGGTTGTGCCGCTGCAGGCCGATGCCCAGTCCCCCGACCCAGATCCAGCCGGCGCGGTCGCGCAGCAGCGTCGTGACCTCCTGCCCGGCCAGAGCGCCGCGGCGGCGCGGGTCGTGCCGCACGTGGCGCAGCACTCGGCCGTCGGCCGGGTCGCGGCACTCCAGGCCGGCGTCGGTGCCGACCCAGACACCGCCGTCGGTGGCCTGCGCGAACGCCGTCACCGACGCCGGTGCCGCCGACCCACCGGCCGGCTCGAGCCGCTCGGACACCGCTCGCGCGCGGTCGACGCGCAGCAACCCCCCGCGCCGCGTGCCGACCCACAGCCGCCCGTCGGCGGTCTCGAAGATCGCCTGCACGGTGTGTTCGTCGGTGCCCTCGGCCGCCCCGGCGGCGGGCCACACCGCGTCGAACGCCGTGCCGCCGGGCAGCCGGCGGGCCAGGCCGCGCCAGGTGCCGACCCACAGCACCCCGTCGCGGTCGACGTGCAGCGCCTGCACGCGGTCATCGGGCAGATCGCCGGGGGCCGCTCCTGCGCGGAAAGTGCGGACCACGGCCGATCGCGGATCGGCGTGCTGCAGCCCGCCGCCGCTGGTGCCGACCCAGATCGTGCCGTCGACGTCCTCGGCCAGCGCGCGCACGGTGGGCAGCGGCGGCGCCCCGCTCGGCCGCGCAGCCGGCCAGGCGGCGATGCGCCCGCTCGCGGCGTCGTACCGCGCGAGACCGTCGGTCTCGGTGCCGATCCACAGGTGGCCGTCGCGCGTGGCGAGCAGGGCGCGGATCCAGCCGAGGTTGCGCGCACCGGGGTCGGCGTCGTCGCGTTCCTGCGGGCGGAAGCGGTAGCCGTCGTAGCGCACCAGGCCGTCGCCGGTGGCGATCCACAGGAACCCGGCGCCGTCCTGCGCCATCGTCGCGACGACGTCGCGCGGGATCACCCCCGCGCCGACCGATTCGAACGTCGGCTCGAACGGTGCCCCTGGATCGGCCGCCGCGCACGGCGCTGCCGGCTCGCCGGCCGCCGCGCGGCCGATGCCCGCGGCGACGACCGCGGCCCCGATGGCGGCCACCAGTCCCGGCACGAGCGCCCGCCGCAGCGCCTGGCCCACTGCCTGCAATCGATCGTCTCCCTGATCACCCTCGCCCGGCCGTCGGCAGACGCGGCCGTGTGCGGCGCGTTATACCTCGGCCCGCGGGCCGCCGGGCGCCGCGGCCTCGCGGCTGGTTCAGCCGGCGCGGTTGCGCATCCAGTCGGCGGTGTCGGCGAATGCCGCCGCCAGGCGCTGCGCGAGCGCCGGGTCGACGCCCTGCTCGTGCATCGCCTGCCGCATGCAGGCGAGCCACTGGTCGCGCTCGGCGGTGCCGATCGGGTACGGCAGGTGGCGCGCCCGCAGCCGCGGGTGGCCGAAGCGCTGCACGTACAACGGCGGCCCGCCGAGCCACCCGCAGAGGAACCAGTGCAGCTTGTCGCGCGAGGCCTCGAGCGTGGTCGGGTGCAGCGCGCGGATGCCGGCGTACGCCGGCTCGAGGTCCATCAGGTCGTAGAAGCGGTCGACGAGCGCGCGCACCCCGGCCTCGCCGCCGAGGCGGTCGAACGGCGTCGGCGCGGTGGTCGGATCGGGGGCGTCGGTGGTGGTGGCGGGCGCGTCGCTCATCGCGGCATTTTCGCCGCCGCGGCGACGACGGCGCGCGCCGCCGGGCTGCCGGGCAGCGCCTCGACGAGCAGCTCGCGCTGCAGCACCGCCTCGCGCACCGCGGCATCCTCGGGAATCTCGCCGAGCAAGTCGAGCACGACCGGCTCGGCGAGCCCGGGGTTGACGTAGTTCGCGAGCACGCGCTGCAGCTGGGTCGCGACGCGCCGGCCGTCGCCGGCCTGCGTGGCCTGGTTGACCAGCAGCGTGATGCGGCGCCGGTTCTGTGTCGTGGCCAGCACCTTGATCGTCGCGTAGGCGTCGGTCAGCGACGTCGGCTCGGGGTTGGCCACGAGCAGCACCTCGTCGGCGAGCGAGACGGTGAACAGCACGACGTCCGAGATCCCGGCACCGGTGTCGAGCAGCACGCGGTCGAAGCGCGGGCGCAGCGTTTCGACGATTTCGAGCAGGCGGTCGCGCAGGTCGGCCGTCAGGCGCGAATACTCGACGAGGCCCGAACCGGCGAGCACGGCCGTGAAGCCGCCGGGCGCGTGCACGAGCGCCTCGTCGAGCCGCCGGCGGCCGTCGATCACGTCCTGCAGCGTCACCTTGGGCGTCAGGTTCAGCACGACGTCTAGATTGGCCAGCCCGAGGTCGGCGTCGATCACGAGCACGCGCTCGCCGCGCGCAGCCAGTGCCGCGGCGAGGTTGGCGCAGACGACCGTCTTGCCCACGCCGCCCTTGCCGCTGGTGACGGCGGTCAGGCGCGTGCGCGAACCGGGTGCGCGCGCGGCAGCCTGTGCGGGGGCGGGAGTGCGGGCAGCGGCAGTCATGCAGCATCCTGGGCAGGCGGCGGGGCGGCGAACAGCAGCCCCTTCTCTTCGGCGCTGACGACCGACGACACGACGGGTTCGATGCACGCGCGGTTGCGGCCGCGGCTCTTGGCGAGGTACAGCTGGCGGTCGGCGCGCTCGAGCCACAGCGTCGGCGACGAGCGCACCCACGGCGGCGCGAACGCGCCGCCGAGGCTCACCGTGACGGCGATCGTCTGCCCCTCGGGCAGCGCGATCTGGCGCTGCGCGACGCGGCGCCGCACGCGCTCGGCCACCGTCGGCGCGACGGCGGGCAGGCAGTTCGGCAGCACGATCGCGAACTCCTCGCCGCCGATGCGCGCCACCGTGTCCATCGGCCGCACCGAGTCGACGAGCACTTCGGCCACCGCCTTGAGCACCTGGTCGCCGGCGGCGTGGCCGTGGGTGTCGTTGACGCGCTTGAAGTGGTCGATGTCCAGCGTCAGCAGCAGCGCCTGCTCGCCGGCGCGCGCGACGCGGCCGAGCTCGCGCGCCAGCGTCAGCTCGAACGGGCGGCGGTTGCTCAGCCCCGTCAGCGGGTCGCGGCTGGAGAGCTGGCACAGGGCGTCGATCAGCGCCTGCAGCCACGGCGTGCTGCCCACCGGCGCGTCGTCCGGCAGCGCCAGGCCCGCGTGCTGCACGAGCTGCAGCGCGGCGTGGACGTTCAGCGGCTCGGGATCGGGCACGGCGGTCACGCGGCGGTCGGCCTTCCGGCGTGCGACGGCCGGCATGAGGGGACGTGGGCGACGAGTGTAGGGCCCGGCCCGCCGGTCGGCGCGACGATCAGGCCGGCGAAGGCACGCCTGATCCGGCGGCCCCGCCCTATCGCCCGCCCGGCGACGGCGGCAGGAACAGCGCCTGCAGGTCCGACAGGAAGTCGAAGCCGAGTGCGGTGGGCCGCACGTGGGCGCCGTCGACGTCGACCAGCCCGCGCCGGCGCGCCGCCTCGAGGGCGTCGGCGATCGCGGCCGTCGGCTGCCCGGTGCGTTCGGCGAACAGCGACAGCGCGAAGCCTTCGCGCAGCCGCAGCGCGTTGAGCATGAACTCGAACGCGAGGTCGTCGGCGCCCAGCGTGTGCTCGTTGGACACCGCGCGGCCTTCGCGTGCGCGCTCCAGGTAGGTCGCCGGGTCGCGCCAGCGCACCTGGCGCACGACGCGGTCGGGAAAGCTCAGCTTGCCGTGGGCGCCGGCGCCGATGCCGAGGTAGTCGCCGAAGCGCCAGTAGTTGAGGTTGTGCGCGCAGCGGTGGCCCGGGCGCGCGTACGCCGAGACCTCGTAGCGCTCGAGGCCCGCGCTTGCGGTGCGCTCGACGACGGCATCGAGCATCGCGCTCGCCGTGTCGTCGTCGGGCAGGCCGGGCGGCGGCCGGCTCGCGAAGACGGTGTTCGGCTCGAGCGTCAGGTGGTACACCGACAGGTGCGGCGGCGCGAACGCGAGCGCCTGCGCGAGGTCGCGTTCGAGCATGGCGAGGGTCTGCCCCGGCAGCGCGTACATCAGGTCGACGTTGAAGGTCTCGAACGTGCGCGCCGCTTCCTCGACCGCGGCGATCGCCTGCCGCGCGTCGTGCACGCGGCCGATGCGCGCGAGCAGCGCGTCGTCGAAGCTCTGCACGCCGATCGACAGCCGCGTGACGCCGGCCGCGCGGTAGGCGCGGAAGCGCTCGCGCTCGAACGTGCCGGGGTTGGCCTCGAGCGTGATCTCGCAGCCCGGCTCGAGCGGCAGGCGCGCGCGCACCGCGGCGAGCAGGCGGTCGATCGCCGCGGGCGGACACAGGCTCGGCGTGCCGCCGCCGACGAAGACGCCGATCACGCGCCGGCCCCAGACCTGTGGCTGCGCGGCCTCGAGGTCGGCCACCAGGGCGTCGACGTAGTCGTCGAACGGCGGCTCGCCGTTGCCGACGGCGAGGCTGTTGAAGTCGCAGTACGGGCACTTCGCCAGGCACCACGGCAGGTGCACGTACAGCGCCAGCGGCGGCAGCGCGTCGAGCGCGACCGCGCCGCGGCGGTGCAGGCGCACGACCGCCTCAGCCAAGGGCCCAGGCCTCGCGCAGCAGCTCGCGCATCTGCCGCGCGGCGCGCGCGCGATGGCTCTGGCGGTTCTTCGTCGCCGCGTCGAGCTCGGCCACGCTCGCGCCGAGCGCGGGGACGAACACCAGCGGGTCGTAGCCGAAGCCGCCGCTGCCGCGCGGCGCGACGAGGATCTCGCCCGCCCAGCGGCCGGTCGCGATCAGCGGCTCGGGGTCGTCGGCGTGGCGCAGCGCGACGAGCGTGGCGACGAAGTGCGCGCGCCGGTCGGCCACGCCTTCGAGCGCCTGCAGCAGGCGCCGGTTGTTGGCGTCGTCCTGCAGCCGCCGTCGCGCCTCGCGGTCGGCGCCGGCGGGCAGGTCGACCGCCGCGTAGTGCGCCGAGACCACGCCCGGCGCGCCGTCGAGGGCGTCGACGCACAGCCCCGAGTCCTCGGCGATCGCCGCGCCGCCGGCCGCCCGCGCGACGTGGCGCGCCTTGGCCAGCGCGTTCTCCACGAACGTGGCGTGCGGCTCGTCGGCCTCGGCGATGCCCAGCGCGCCCTGCGCCACCAGTTCGAGCGGCAGGTCGGCGAACAGCGCGCGCAACTCGTCGAGCTTGCGCGCGTTGTTCGACGCCAGCACCAGCCGCATCGCGCCGGCGGTCAGCGGCCGGCGGCGAGCGCCGCGCGCTGCGCGGCGACGAGCTCGGCGATGCCCTTGGCCGCGAGGTCGACCAGTGCGTCCATCTGCGCGCGCGTGAAGGGCGCCCCCTCGGCCGTGCCCTGGACTTCGACGAGGTGGCCGGCGCCGGTCATCACGACGTTCATGTCGGTGTCGCAGGCGACGTCCTCGACGTACTCGAGGTCGAGCAGCGGCGTGCCGTCGAGGATGCCGACCGACACGGCGGCGACGTGGTCGCGGATCGGGCTCGCCTCGATGCGCCCCTGCGCCAGCAGCCAGCCCACGGCGTCGTGGGCGGCGACGAAGGCGCCGGTGATCGCCGCGGTGCGGGTGCCGCCGTCGGCCTGCAGCACGTCGCAGTCGAGCACGATGCTGCGCTCGCCGAGCGCGGCGAGGTCGAACACGGCGCGCAGCGAGCGCCCGATCAGGCGCTGGATCTCCTGCGTGCGGCCGCTCTGCTTGCCGCGTGCGGCCTCGCGGTCGCCGCGCGTGTGGGTGGCGCGCGGCAGCATCCCGTACTCGGCCGTCACCCAGCCCTCGCCGCTGCCGCGCTTGTGCGGCGGCACCTTCTCGTCGACCGAGGCGGTACACAGTACCTTGGTGTGGCCGAAGGCGACCAGCACCGAACCCTCGGCGTGGCGCGTCCAGCCGCGTTCGAGCACCACCGGGCGCAGGGCGTCGGAGGCGCGGCCGTTCGGGCGCAGCGTGGTCATCGTCGGTTCCCCATCGTCGGCCGCGGCGCGGCCGCCTTCACTGGCGCTTGTCCGACGCGCGCCGGATCGCGTCGTTGATCTCCTGGATCGAACGCTCGATCTCGGCGTCGTCGATCTCGTCGGCCTGCGCGTCGCCGACGGCCACCGTCTGGATGCTCGAGGCGAACAGGTCCTCGCCGAGCACCTGCGTCTGCACGCCGCCTTGGGCATCGGCGTCGTCGTCGGCCTCCCACTCGAAGGCGATCGCGGTCACGTTGTCGCACTTCTCGCCGCCCTGGCGCAGCGCGCGCTCGACGAGTTCGGGCACCGCGTCGGCGATCTGCCGCGCCGCGATCTCGCTCGTGATCTCGGCGTCGCCGACGTTGCCCCACAGGCCGTCGGAGCACAGCAGCACGCGGTCGCCGGGCTGCAGCCTGACCGGGCCGACGGCGTCGACCATCGGCTCGGTCGGGCTGCCCAGGCACGTGAACAGCACGTTGCGGTTGAACGAGGCGCTGATCGGCACGACCTGGTTCAGCACGCCCTGCAGCTCGATGTACGAGTGGTCGCGCGTGCGCGCGACGAGCTTGTCGCCACGCACCATGTACAGCCGCGAGTCGCCGCAGTGCGCCCAGTACGCCGCGTCGCCCTGCAGCACGCAGGCGACCACGGTCGTGCGCGGCGTGTCGCCCAGGCCGTGGCGGCGCGCGTACTGCTGCAGCTCGCGGTGCCCGGCGAGCACTGCCATGCGCAGGAACGCCAGCGGGTCGGCCAGCCGCGGGCGTGCGTCGCGCTGGAACAGCGCGGCCAGCGTCTGCAGCGCCAGCTGCGCCGCCACCTCGCCTTGCGGGTGCCCGCCCATGCCGTCGGCCAGCGCGAACAGCCCCGCGTCGCGGGTGTAGCAGTAGCCCATGCGGTCTTCGTTCTTCTCGCGGCCCCCTTTGCGGCTGACCTGGTAGACCGCGAACCTCATGGCTGCGTGCCGCCGCCCTTCAGGTTCTCCAGCTGCAGCTTCAGCCGCTCGGCGAAGCTGAGCTTGGTGTAGCGGCGCTCGGTCTCGCGCGACAGCTCCTTCTGCAGCGCGAACACGCTCTGCGGGCGCGACAGCGAGTCGAGCGACATGCACCACTCGGTGACTTCGATCAGGTTGTCGGAATAGACATTGCGCAGCCGCGACAGCGACAGCGTCAGGCGGTCCTTCTCGAGCCGCTGCGGCGCGTCGTTGGGCGGGTAGCCCTGCATGCAGGCGTAGATGCACGCGCCGATCGCGTAGATGTCGGTCCAGGGGCCGAGCGCGCCGTCGCGCTTGTACATCTCGGGGGCGGCGAAGCCGGGCGTGTACATCGGGCGGATGAAGTTGCCCTCCTTGCTCAGCACCTCGCGCGCGGCGCCGAAGTCGAGCATCACCGCCTTGTTGTCGTTGGTGATGAAGATGTTGGCCGGCTTGATGTCCAGGTGCAGCATCTTGTGCTGGTGGACGATGCGCAGGCCGCGCAGGATCTCGTCGAACAGGGAACGGATCGTGCTCTCGCGGAAGACCTTGTCGCGCTTGAGGTCGCGCGCGGTGACGATGAAGTCCTGCAGCGTGTCGCCCTGCAGGTAATTCATCACCATGTAGACGGTTTCGTTCTCGCGGAAGAAATTCAGCACCGAGACCACGCTCGGATGGCTGATCTGGGCGAGCGAGCGCCCCTCCTCGAAGAAACTCTTCAGGCCGAGCCGGTACAGCGGCTGTTTCTCGGGCTTGACGCGCGGCGTCAGTTCCCCCGGCGCGCGCTCGGCGAGCGACGACGGCAGATATTCCTTGATGGCGACCAGGTGCCGGTTTTCGTCCTCGGCCAGGTACACCACGCCAAAACCCCCGGCCGCCAGTTTCTTGACGATCTGGTAGCCGCCGACCACCGTGCCGGCCGGCAGCGGCGCGGGTTTGGGCTTCGACATAATGTGGGGTTTTCGACGATGCGAAATTTCAAATGCCAGTCTACAGCATGACCGGCTACGCGACGGCCAGAGCTGGCAGGGGTTCCGGGGCCGATTCCACGGCACCGCCGGCGGCGGCGTTGACGGCCGAACTGCGCTCGGTCAACGGCCGGTTCCTCGACCTGGCGCTGCGCCTGCCCGACGAGCTGCGTACGCTCGAGCCGGCGCTGCGCGAGGCGCTGAGCGGTGCCTTCCGCCGCGGCAAGATCGAGCTGCGGCTGGCCACCGCGCGCGACGCCGACCAGGACCTGCCGCAACCGCGGCCGGCGCAGTTGCAGCGCCTGGCGCAGCTGCAGGATCAGGTCCAGGCCTGGATGCCGAAGGCCCCAGCGCTGAGCACGCACGAGGTGCTGCAGTGGTGCCGCGGCACCGCCCCGGCGGCGGTGGCCGACGAGGCGGCGCTGGCCGTCGTGCGGCAGGCAATCGAGCGGCTGCGCGAGGCGCGCGCGCGCGAAGGCGAGCGCCTCGTCGCGGTGCTCGCCGAGCGCATCGCGACGCTGCGCGCGCTGGCTGCGCAGGCCGAGCCGCTGGTGCCCGCGGTGGTGCAGCGCCAGCGCGAGCGCTTCCTCGAGCGCTGGCGCGAGGCGCTGAGCGCCGCCGGCGGCGCCCCGGCCACCGCCGAGGCGGTGCAGGAGCGCGCGCTGGCCGAGGCAGCGGCCTACGCGCTGCGCATCGACGTCGCCGAGGAACTGAGCCGGCTGCGCGCGCACCTCGACGAGATCGCGCGACTGCTCGACGCCGGCGGCGAAGTCGGCAAGCGGCTCGACTTCCTGATCCAGGAGCTGCACCGCGAGGCCAACACGCTCGGCTCGAAGGCCTCCGCGCTCGAGCTGACGGCGATCGCGGTCGAGATGAAGGTGGCGATCGAGCAGATGCGCGAGCAGGTGCAGAACCTCGAGTAGGGCGCGGGACCGGCGCGCCGCCGTTCATCGCCCGTTCATCTCGGGCCCGTATCGTGGCGGGCGTTTCGATGTCCGACCGCTCCACCCCCCTCGCCGTCGACAGGCCGCGGCGCCTGCTGGCGCTCGCCGCGGCCCTGCTCGCCACCGGTCTGCTGCTCGGCCACGGACACGCCGACGCGGTGCTGCTGCACGCGCTCAACGCCGGCCTGCACGCACCGGCCTGGTGGTGGGCGCAGGCGACGACGCTCGGGCTCGGGGCGAGCGTGGTCGTGATCGGCACCGCGCTGGCGATGGTCGCCGGCGACGCGCGCGAGCGGCTGACGCTGGCCCTGGCCGCGGCCGTGCCGCTGGCCGGCATGCTGACGTGGGGGGTCAAGACCGCCGCCGCGCTGCCGCGGCCGGCGGCCGTGTTCGTCGACGGCCACCTGCACGTGATCGGGCAGGCGCTGACGTCGCACACCAGTTCGATGCCCTCCGGCCATACGCTGGCCGCGGTCGCGCTGGCCGCGCTGTGGTCGCTGGCCGCGAGCCCCCGCTGGCAGCGCGCGCTGCTGACCACGCTGGCGCTGCTGGTGGCGCTGTCGCGCGTCGTCGTCGGCGCGCACTGGCCGAGCGACGTCCTCGTCGGCGCGGCGCTCGGCGTGGTCACGGCCGTCGTCGCGTGGCGACTCGGCTCGTGGGGGTGCGCGAGCCGGCGCCGGGCGGCGTTCGGCTGGGTCGCGGCCGCCCTGCCGGCGCTCGCCGCGCTCTGGCTGCTCCAAGGCAGCCACGAGCAGCCGCAGGCCGAAGGGCTGCGCCACGCGCTGGCCGCGCTCGGGCTCCTGGTCGCCGCCGCGCAGGCGGTCGCGCTGTCGAGGCAGCCCGCCGCGCGGCCAACGACGCCCGACGGCGACGGCGGGTAGGCCGCCGCCCGGCCGCGACAATCCGGGCGCATGACGACCCACCGCCCCCGGGCGGCGTGGCTGGCTGCCGCGCTGCTGCTCGCCGTCGCGCTGCTGCGCCTGGGCGCGGCGCCGCTGTTCGACGCCGACGAGGGCGCCTTCGCCGAAGCGACGCGGGAGATGCTCGCCAGCGGCGACTTCGGCCACACGACGCTCAACGGCGAGCCGCGCTGGGACAAGCCGATCCTGACCTACTGGTTCCAGGCCGCGGCGGTGGCCGTGCTCGGGCCGGTCGAGGCGGCGTTCCGGCTGCCGTCGGTGCTCGCGGCCTGGGCCTGGGTCGTCGCCGCGTTCGCGTTCGCGCGGCCGCGCTTCGGCGAGGCGGCGGCGTGGGTCGGCGCCGCGGTGCTCGCCACCAGCACTGGCGTGCTCGCGATCGGCCGCGCGGCGACGGCCGACGCGCTGCTGAACCTCTGGCTCGCGCTGGCCGCCTTCGACGCCTGGCGCCACGTCGAGCGCACCGACGCCGGCGACCTCCGCGGCGCCCGCCTCGCGCTGCGCCGCGCGGCGGTGTGGGTCGGCCTGGGCGTGCTGACGAAGGGTCCGGTCGCGCTGCTCGTGCCCGGCGCCGCGATCCTGCTGTGGGTCGCCGGCACGCCGCGCGACGGGTGGGCCCGAAGGCTGCGCGGGCTCGTCGGCGACGCGTGGGCGTGGGCGCTGCTGGTCGCGGTCGCGCTGCCGTGGTACGCCTACGCGCTGCACCGCCACGGCCGGGCGTTCGTCGACGGCTTCTTCATGCGCCACAACGTCGAGCGCTTCGTCGGCACGCTCGAGGGGCACGGCGGCAGCATCGTCTACTACGTCGTCGTCGTGCCGCTGCTGCTGCTGCCGTGGAGCGTGCTGCTCGTGCCGGTGCTCGCGCGCGTGCGCAGCGCGTGGCGCGAGCCGCTGCCGCGCTTCCTGCTCGGCTGGGCGGGCTTCGTGATCGTGTTCTTCAGCCTGTCGGGCACGAAGCTGCCGCACTACGCGCTGTACGGCGTCACGCCGCTGGCGCTGCTGGCCGGCCGCGCGTGGGCCGACGCCGGCCGCGGCGTGCGCGGCGGCGTCGTGGCGAGCGTGCTCGCGCTGCCGCTCGCGTTCGTCGCCGCGGTGCAGGCCGTCGTCGCGCTGGCGCCGTCGGTGCGCGACGCGCTGTACCGCGCGTTGCTGTCGCCGCCGGCCGACACGCTCGGCCTGTGGGCGAGCGCCGGCGCCTTCGCCGTCGGCGGCGCGCTGGCGCTGCGCCTGGCCCCGGCGGCGCGCGCCGGGCCGACGGCGATCGGCGCCCTCGCGCTGGCGATGGCGGCGTGGTTCAACGCCGCCTTCACACCCTGGCTCGGCGACCGCCTGCAAGGCCCGGTGCGACGCGGGGCGATGGCCGCGCGCGCCGACGCCGCGCCGGGCCCGCTGCACGCCGTGCAGTGGGGCCTGCACCGGCCGAGCTTCGCCGTCTACCTGCAGACGCCGACGCCGCGGCGCGCGCCGGCCGCGGGCGAGGTCGCCCTGGTGCGCGAAGACCGGATCGACGAGCTCGTCGCCGCCATGCCGGCCGACCAGGTCGCGTCGCCGCCGTACCGCGTGCTGCACCGCGAGCGCGGGCTGCTGACGATCCGGTGGGGGCCTTGAGCGGCAAAACCACGCCGGGGGAACGACGTGCCGCCGCGCCGCCGGTGCCGTCGGCCGTGCGCTGCGCCGTCGCCGGGGCGAGCGGTCTCGTCGGCCGCTCGCTGGCCACGCAGTTGGCCGCCGACCCGCGCTGTGCCGAGCTGTGGCTGCCGCTGCGCCGCCCGGTGCCGGCGCTCGAAGCGCTGCCGAAGGCGCGCCGGCTGGCGTGGCCGGCCGATCGTCTGCCGCCGCTCGACGAGGCCTTTTGCGCGCTCGGCACGACGATCCGCGCTGCCGGCTCGCCGGCGGCGTTCCGCGCAGTCGATCTCGACGCCGTGCTCGCCTTCGCGCGCGCCGCCCGCGCGGCCGGCGCGCGGCGCTTCGCCGTCGTCTCGGCGTTCGGCGCCGACGCGCGCTCGCGCCTGTTCTACAGCCGCGTCAACCTAGATCCGGCAGTTGGGCGCGCCCGAGCGGGCCGTCATCGGGCGCGCTGGCAAGGCGCGAACCGCAGCGATGGCGCGGGCCATCGCCAGGATTCGCAACGCCGCCAGCGTGGCCGAGGGCGGCTCGATCGGGTGCGCAGCGTCGTCACCCAAGAGGTGACCGTCCGCGTGAGCGAAAACACCCAGCATGGGAGCAGGTTGCATGCAGTACCGAGCGGCCGACTGCCGGATCTAGGGTCAAGGGCGAGATGGAGCAGGCGCTGCGGGAGGTGGGCTTCGACGTGCTCGTGATCGCCCGCCCGTCGCTGCTGGCCGGCGACCGCGACGCGCTCGGGCAGCCGCCGCGCCTGGGCGAGCGGCTGGCGCTGCGGCTGACGGCGCCGTGGCGCGCGCTGCTGCCGGCGCGCGTGCGGCCGATCGCCGCCGGCGCCGTGGCGGCCGGCATGCTGGCTGCGCTGCGCACGCGGCCGGGCGGGGTGCACGTCGTCGAGTCGGCCGAGCTCGCTGCGCTCGCGAAAGGCTGAGCGCCCCCCGCGCCGCGCTGCACCCGGCCTGCCCGCGCGGCGGCCGGATCGGCCCCGGGCGGCGCGGCCGACGTGCTCAGCCGCCGGTCAGGTCGTCGGTCGGCGCGCCGGGGGCGTGCTCCATCACCGAGGCAATGCCGGCGTCGCGGTTGGCGGCGGAGTCGTACATCTGGCTGCGGCCGATGACCTGGTGGTTCGCCGCCTTCAGCGTGAAGTACGGCTTGCCGTTGGCGCCGTCGGCGCGCTCGTAGCGGTTCGCGTCGGCGGCGTTCTTCTTCACCGACTCGATGCCGTTGAGCGCCGAGGCCTTGCTCTCGTACATCTCGCTGGTCAGGATCACCTGCCCGTTGCTCGCGAGCAGGTTGAAGTAGATCTTGTCGTTGCTGGACTTCTTCAGTTCGAACTTGCCGGGCATCGGATCCTCCTGGACGGTGTGGTTCGCCGCAAATCGGCCCGTGCAGCGTAGCGCATCGCAGCGGCCCGACGCTGCGGGGCGACCCTGCCGCCAAGGCGTGGCATGCTGCGGGCGATGCGCATCCAATTCTTCGGCGCCGCCGACACCGTCACCGGCTCGCGCCACCTCGTCGAACTGGCCGGCTCTCGCATCCTGCTGGACTGCGGGATGTTCCAGGGCTTCAAGGTCCACCGCGAACGCAACTGGCAACCGGCGCCGCCGGAGATGCTCGACGCCGACGCCGTCGTGCTCGGCCATGCGCACCTGGACCACAGCGGCTGGCTGCCGCGGCTGGTCAAGGCCGGGTTCCGCGGGCCGGTCTACGCGTCGCCCGCCACGCGCGACCTCGCCGAGGTGCTGCTGCTCGACAGCGCACGGCTGCAGGAGGAGGACGCGCGGCGCGCCAACCGCTACGGCTACTCGAAGCACGAGAAGGCGCTGCCGCTGTACACGAGCGCCGACGCCAGGCGCGCGGTGGCGAAGATCGTGCCGCTGCCGCCGGGGCGCGAGCTCGCGATCGGCCGCGTGCACGTGGCGCTGACGCCGGTGGGCCACCTGCTCGGCGCCTGCGCGGTGACGCTGCGCGCCGGCCACGAGACGCTGGTCTACTCCGGCGACCTCGGCCGCAGCGACGACCTGCTGATGCCGCCGCCGCAGCGCGTGCCGCGCGCCGACGTGCTGCTCGTCGAGTCGACCTACGGCGACCGCGTGCACCCGCGCGACGACGCCGCACGGCACCTCGGCGCGATCGTGCGCGACACGATCGGCCGCGGCGGCTCGGTGCTGCTGCCGTCGTTCGCCGTCGGCCGCGCACAGGCGCTGCTGCTCGTGCTGCAGCGGCTGAAGGCCGCCGGCGAAATCCCGGCCAAGCTGCCGATCTTCCTCGACAGCCCGATGGCGATCGAGGCCACGGCGCTGTACCAGCGCCACCGCAAGCTGCTGCGGGTGAGCGCGCGCGAGATCGCGACGCTGACCGACGGCGTGACGATGGTCGCGAAGGCCGAGCAGTCGATCAAGCTCGCGCACCGCCACTACCCGGCGGTGATCATCTCCGCCAGCGGCATGGCCACCGGCGGCCGCGTGCTGCACCACCTGAAGGCGATGGCGCCCGACCCGCGGCACCACGTCGTGTTCCCCGGCTTCCAGGTCGGCGGCAGCCGCGGCGCCAAGCTCGTCGGCGGCGCGACCGAGGTCAAGATCCACGGCGAGATGGTGCCCGTGCGCGCGCAGGTGAGCCACCTCGAGGTGTTCTCCGGCCACGCCGACGCCGGCGAGCTGATGGCGTGGCTGCGCGGCTTCGAGGCGCCGCCGCGCCAGACCTTCGTCGTGCACGGCGAGCCGCAGGCCGCCGACGCGCTGCGCTGCCGGATCCAGGACGAGCTGCGCTGGCGGGTGCGCGTGCCGCCGCACGGCGGCCGCTTCGACTTGTGACCCGCGGCCCGGCGCCTCAGGTGAACACGCCCTCGCGCAGCCACTTGGTCGCCACCCACTTCTCGCCCTCGACGACCGGCGCGCCGCCGTGCAGCGACTTCGTCGCCGGGTGCGGGCGGTCGTAGCTGAAGAAGACGGCGTTGCCGGCGACCGCGCCGACCTCGAGGCCGACGTCGGGAAACGTCGTGCCGCCGCCGCGCGCGGGGGTGTTGAGGTACATCACCAGCGTGCCCACGCGCTGGCCGCCGCGCTTGAGGATCGTCGGCGTGCCGGGCTGCGCGGGGTCGAAGTAGTCGTAGTGCGGCTCGTACTGCGCCCCGGGCGCGTAGTGCAGCACCTGGATGCCCTCGCCGCGCTCGACCGGCCAGTGCACGAGCGCGGCGATGCGCTGCTCGATGCGCGCGATCAGGTCCGTCTCGCTGCGCTGGAAGAACATCCCGCGGCTGGTGCGCGCGGCGTGCACCTCGCTGCCGCCGGTCGTCACCTGCACCGTCTCGGAGCGCGCGAGCCGCGGCTCGGCGAGCTCGATCAGCGCCGCGCACTCGGCCGCCGACAGCAGGCCGCCGAAGACGACGACGCGCGGCGAGCGCATCTGCAGCAGCACCTGCACGTCGCGGTCGAAGGCGTGGACGACGGCGGGCGACCCGGCGAGGTCGGGCTCGGGCACCGGCACCGGCGGCGGCGTGCCGGCCACACCGAGGAAGTCCTCGAGCGAGCGCTCCATCGCCTCGATCGCGACGTCTTCGTCCCAGCCGCTTTCGCGCATCGCCGCCAGCACGTCCTCGGGGCGGCGGCCGGCGCGCGCCTGGTCGACGATCCACTGGCGCAGTTCGGGGGTGATCGACTGGCGGGCGACGTTCATGGCGCGATTGTCGGCGAGCCGCGGGCGCGGCCGGACTGGTTGGCGCGCAGCGCGTCGACGACCGCGTCGAACTCCGGGCGCACCTCGTCGACGCGGCCGAAGCCGAGCGCGCGCGCCGCTTCGGCGATACGCGGGTGCGAGGCGAGTGCCGCCGCCGCCGACCAGTCGGCGCCCGGCGCCAGTGCGCGCAGGTGGCCGACGGCTTCGGAGCTGCTGAAGAGCCACAGGTGCACGCCCGGCTCGGCGACGGCCGCGTCGAGCACGCGCCGCGCCTCGGCGCCGAGCACCGGCGCGCCACGGCGGTAGGCCTGGACGAAGCCGACGTCGGCGCCGGCGGCGCGCAGCGTGTCGGCGAGCCAGTCGCGCCCGCCATCGCCGCGCACGACGAGCACGCGCGCCCCGCCCCACGGCCGCCCGGCGAGCCGGGCCCACAGCGCTTCGGAGTCGAACTGCGCGGCGTCGGCGGCCGGCTGCACGATCGCGGCTTCCGGCACGCCGCGCTCGGCGAGCGCCGCCGCGGTGCCGGGGCCGGGCGCGGCGGCGACGCTGGCCGCCGGCCACGCCGCACCCAGCGGGCGGCGGTCGAAAAAAGCGCCCACCGCGTTCGGGCTGACGAAGACGACGAGCGCCGGCGGTGCCGAGCCGCCGAGCGCGCGCCACGCGGCGTCGACCGGCGCCGGGTCCGCGGCCGGCGCGATGCCCAGCAGCGGCAGCGCCACCGCGTCGACGCCGCGCCCGCGCAGCCGCGCGACCCACGCGTCGGCCTGCGGCTGCGGTCGCGTGACGAGCACGCGCATCGCGACGCTCACGCGCCCGCGGCCGGCAGGTAGTCGGCCGCACCCGCGGCGTGCAGCTGCCGCGCCGCCGCCTCGCCGAGCGCCGCGGCCGCCTCGGCGTCGGCCGGGCGGCCCTGCACGCTCGCGCGCAGCGGGGCGCGCGCGCCCGTGGGGTCGCCGAGCAGCGTGTCCAGGTGCAGGGTGTCGCCCTGCCAGCGCGCGTGCGCGGCCAGCGGCATGCTGCAGCTGCCGCCGAGCGCGCGCGAGACCGCCCGCTCGGCGTGCGCGGCCAGCCACGTCGGGCCGTCGATCAGCGTGGCCAGCCGCTCGCGCAGCGCGGTGGCGTCGGCGCGCACCTCGATGCCGAGCGCGCCCTGCCCCGCGGCCGGCAGCATGCGGTCGACGTCGAACAGCGCGCGGATGCGCGCGGCCAGGCCGAGCCGCTTCAGGCCTGCGGCGGCGAGCACGATGGCGTCGTAGCGCCCCTCGTCGAGCTTGCGCAGGCGGGTGTCGAGGTTGCCGCGCAGCGGCTCGATCGCCAGGTCCGGCCGCAGCGCGCGCAGCTGCACCTCGCGGCGCAGGCTCGACGTGCCGACGACGGCGCCGGCCGGCAGCGCGTCGAGCGAGGCGTGGCGGCTGCTGACGAAGGCGTCGCGCGGGTCCTCGCGTTCGAGCACGGCCGCCAGCACGAAGCCCGGCGGCAGCTCCATCGGCACGTCCTTCAGCGAGTGCACCGCCAGGTGCGCGCGGCCGTCCCCGAGCGCGGTCTCGAGCTCCTTGACGAACAGGCCCTTGCCGCCGACCTTCGACAGCGTCACGTCGAGGATCTGGTCGCCGCGCGTGGTCATGCCCAGCAGTTCGACGGCGACGCCGAAACGCGCGCGCAGCAGGTCGCGCACGTGCTCGGCCTGCCACAGCGCGAGGCGGCTCTCGCGGGTGGCGATGATCAGCGGTTCGTCCATGCGACCCATTATCGGCGGCGCCCGGCGGCACCGCTTCGGCGGCCATGGGCTGGCACGGCGATCGCTAGCATGGATGGTCGTCGCCCCATTGCCCGTGAGGCCCCGAATGCTCCGACCGACCCCGAAGCGCGCCCGTCCCGCGCCCGCCGATGCCGCGGCCCACAACCGGCCGCTGATGGACGACATCCGCCTGCTCGGGCGCATCCTCGGCGACGTGATCCGCGAGCAGGAGGGGCGCGAGGCGTTCGAGCTGATCGAGCGCGTGCGCCAGCTCTCGGTGGCCTACCGCCTCAAGCGCGACGCCGACGCCGGCAAGGCGCTCGACCGGCTGCTGAAGAACCTCTCGCTCGACCAGACGGTCAGCGTGATCCGCGCCTTCACCTACTTCAGCCACCTCGCCAACATCGCCGAGGACCGCCACCAGGTGCGCCGGCTGACGGCGCTCGAGGCGCAGGGCCGGGTGCCGGAGGGGTCGCTCGCGATGACGTTCGAGCGCCTGGCCGACGCCGGCGTGCGCGCCGACGACGTCGCGCGAACGCTGCAGCGCGCCTACGTCTCGCCGGTGCTCACCGCCCACCCGACCGAGGTGCAGCGCAAGAGCATCCTCGACGCCGAACGCGCGATCGCCGTCCTCGTCGGCCAACGCGACGACCTGCACACCGACGAGGAGCGCGCCGACAACGAGACGCTGCTGCGCGCGCGCGTCACGCAGCTGTGGCAGACGCGCATGCTGCGCTACACCAAGCTGACGGTGGCCGACGAGATCGAGAACGCGCTCAGCTACTACCACGCCACCTTCCTGCGCCAGGTGCCGCGGCTGTACCGCCACCTCGAGCGCGCGCTCGCCGGCCATCCGGTGGCGTCGTTCTTCCGCATGGGGCACTGGATCGGCGGCGACCGCGACGGCAACCCCAACGTCGACGCCGGCACGCTGCGCACCGCGCTCGCGCGGCAGAGCGAAGTGGCGCTGCGCGACTACCTGAACGAGGTCCACGAGCTCGGCGCCGAGCTGTCGACGTCGCAGCTGCTGGCGCCGGTGACGCCGCAGATGCTGGCGCTCGCCGAGCGCAGCCCCGACCGCAACCCGCACCGCGAGGACGAGCCTTACCGCCGCGCGCTGACGGGCATCTACGCGCGGCTCGCGGCGACGCTGCACGAACTCAGCGGCACCGAGGCGGTGCGCCACGCGGTGGCCGAACAGCCGCCCTACGCGAGCGCCGACGAGTTCCTCGCCGACCTGCGCACGATCGAGGCGTCGCTGCACCACCACCACGCCAGCGCGCTGGTGGCCCCGCGCCTGGCGCCGCTGATGCGCGCGGTGCAGGTCTTCGGCTTCCACCTCGCCACGCTGGACCTGCGGCAGAGCAGCGACCAGCACGAACTCGTCGTCGCCGAGCTGCTGCGCGCCGCGCGCCTGGAGCCCGACTACGCCGCGCTGCCCGAGGCCGCGCGCCGCGCGCTGCTGCTGCGGCTGCTCGACGACGCGCGGCCGCTGCGCGTGATCGGCCACGCCTACTCGCCGCTCGCGCAGCGCGAGCTCGCGATCTTCGAGGCCGCGCTGGAAGGCCGCCGCCGCTACGGCGCGTCGGCGCTGCGCCACTACATCATCAGCCACACCGAGGACGTGAGCGACCTGCTCGAGGTGCTGCTGCTGCAGAAGGAGACCGGCCTGCTGCGCGGCACGCTCGACGACGGCGCGGTGGCCGACCTGATCGTCGTGCCGCTGTTCGAGACGATCGCCGACCTGCGCCGCGCCGAATCGATCATGCGCGAGTTCTACGCCCTGCCGGGCGTGCTGCCGATGGTGCAGCGCGGCGGCGGCGAGCAGGACGTGATGATCGGCTACAGCGACAGCAACAAGGACGGCGGCTTCTTCACCAGCAACTGGGAGCTGTACCGTGCCGAGGTCGCGCTGGCGGCGATGTTCGAGCCGCTGGCGCGCGAGCACGGCGTCACGCTGCGCCTGTTCCACGGCCGCGGCGGCACCGTGGGCCGCGGCGGGGGCCCGAGCTACGAGGCCATCCTCGCCCAGCCGCCGGGCACGGTGAACGGCCAGATCCGCCTGACCGAGCAAGGCGAGGTGATCAACAGCAAGTACGCCAACCCCGAGATCGGCCGCCGCCACCTCGAGACCCTGGTCGCGGCCACGCTCGAGGCGACGCTGCTGCACCCGACGAAGAGCGCGCCGAAGGCGTTCCTCGACGCCGCCGCCGAGATCAGCGAGGCGAGCCACCGCGCCTACCG
>CALIDR010000092.1 GCA_938022295.1 uncultured Burkholderiaceae bacterium | reverse complement strand
TCGACGACGTCGATGTCCGCCGGCTGCAGCCCGCTGTGTGCGTAGGCCTTGTCGGCCGCCACGCGCGACAGCCCCGGCTCGTCGAGCCGCCGGTACTTGCCGCCCGCGAGCTGGCTCGTGCGCACCTTCACGGCGCGACTGCGCGCGGCCGGCGGGAAGTCGGCCAGCGCCGCCTCGGAGCACAGCAGCGCGGCGGCCGCGCCGTCGCCGAGCGGCGAGCACATCGCGCGCGTCAGCGGCCAGCTGACCTCGCGGTCGCCGAGCACGTCGTCGACCCCGATCTCGAACCGGTACTGCGCCTTCGGGTTCAGGCTGCCGTGGCGGTGGTTCTTCGACGCCGCGACGGCGATCTGCCGGAGCGTCGTGCCGTGAGTCTTCATGTGCCACGCGGCCTGCATCGCGTAGGTGTCCATGAAGATCGTGCGGCCGGGGCCGGGCTCGAACGGCTTGCCCGCGGCTTCGCCCGCGGCGCGGTAGTAGTCGCGCCAGCGCCAGGGCTCGAGCTGGTCGATCGCGGTGCCGAAGATCGCCGGCACGCGCGCCGGGTCGTCGGGGCTGACCAGCTTCTCGACCGCGATCGCCAGGCTCACCTGCGCCTGGCCCGAGAGCACGTCCTTCCACGCGCCGTGGAAGGCCATCGAGCCGGTCGCGCACCCGCCCTCGACGTTGATCATCCCGACCCGCTCGGGAAACAGCGCCTGCTCCACCAGCGGCGTGAAGCACACCTGCCCGCGGATGCCGCCCTGCCCCCACTGCCCCATGCCGCAGTTGCCGAACCACGCCTGCTCGATCAGCGGCGCGTCCGCCGCCGTCAGTCCGGCATCGGCGAGCAGGTCGAGGTAGGCCCAGCGCACGAGGTCCTGGAAGGTGCGGTCTGCGTGCTTGCCGAACGGCGTGCACGACGTGGCGACCACGTATACGTCGGTCATCGTCCCTCCGCCGCCGGCGACGCCGTCGCCGCCGCGACGCGGCCACGAGGGCGACGCTGCTGCGCCGCAGCAACATGTGCGAAGGACGGCTGATCCATTTGCCAAACGATTGTTTGTTGGACGGTGGCACCCTGGCCATGCGCGTTAGCCCTAGTGGGCACCGCGGCGGGTTGCTGGAACGCTCGCGGCATGGCATTCGACGACGTCATCCTCAGCGCCGGCGTGCGCACGCCGTTCGGAGACTTCGGCAAGTCGCTGCGCGATGTCCCGCTGTCCGTCATGGGCACCCATGTCGTGAAGGCATCCCTGGCGCGCGCCGGGCTCGACGCAGCGGCGGTGGACCACCTCGTGTTCGGCAACACCGCGCCGGTCGACCACGACGGGCTGTTCGTCAGCCGCAAGATCGCCCTCGGGGCCGGCCTGCCGGTCGACAGTGCCGCGCTCGGCGTCGTGCGCGCCTGCGGCACCGGCTCGCAGGCGATCGTCAGCGCCGCGCTGCAGATCATCACCGGGCACAGCCGCGTCGCGGTCGCCGCCGGCGGCGAGAACTACTCGCGCGTGCCGTACCTCGCGCACAAGGTGCGCTGGGGCGCCACGCGCGGCCCGTTCGAGTTCGTCGATGGCCTCGACTACATCTACCGCTGCCCGTTCACGCGCGAGCTGATGGGCGAGACGGCCGAGACGCTGGCGCAGCGCTTCGGCCATCGGCGCGAGGACATGGACGCCTGGGCCCTGATGAGCCAGCAGCGCGCGGCCGCCGCGATGCGTTCGGGCTTCCTGGCGCGGCAGATCGCGCCGATCGACGTGCCCGAGCCGGGCTCGAAGCCGGCGCGCACGCGGCGCTTCGAGCACGACGAGTTCCCGCGCCCCGGCGTCACCGCCGAGAAGCTCGCGTCCCTGGCGCCTGTGTTCCGCACCGGCGACGGCGGCAGCGTGACCGCCGGCAACTCCAGCGGCGTCACCGACGGCGCCGCGGCGATCGTCGTCGCGCATCGCGAGGCCGCGGCCGAGCTCGGCATCGCGCCGGAGGCGCGGCTCGTCGACTACGCGGTGGTCGGCGTGCCGCCCGAGATCATGGGCGCCGGGCCGGTTCCGGCGGTGCGCCGGCTGCTCGAGCGCAACCGGCTGCGGGTCGGCGACATCGACTACTTCGAGATCAACGAGGCCTTCGCCGTCGTCAACCTGCACGCCGAGCGCGAGCTCGGTCTGCCGCGCGAGCGCACCAACCTCTACGGCGGCGGCATCAGCATCGGCCACCCGCCCGGGGCGACCGGCCTGCGCATGACGATCACCGCGATGCACCACCTCGCCGACACCGGCGGCCGCTACGCGGTGATCAGCATGTGCCTCGGCTCGGGCATGGGCATGGCGACGCTGATCGAGAACCTGCGCCGCTAGCGTGCCGACAGCGGGTGTCGCCGCGCCCGCGATTGCACCTCACCCGAGATCGACCGATGGACTTCGCCATCCCCGCCGACGTCGAGCACCGCCGCCTCGCGTTCCGCGACTTCCTCGCGCGCGAGATCCAGCCGATCGGCGACCGCCGCGACGCCGGTAGCCCGCTCGCGCGACACGAACTCGACGACCTCGTCGCGCGGCTGCAGCCCTGCGGCATCATGCACGCGAGCCTGCCGCACGAGGTGGGCGGCACGAACCGCAGCCTCCTCGAGCGCGTCCTGCTCGCCGAGGAGTTCGCGCGCGCATGGCCGTCGCTGGCAGTGACGATCGACTCGCACAACATCGTCGTCGAGATCATCGCGCGGCAGGGGCAGCCGTGGATGAAGGACCGCTACGTCGAGGCCGGCATCACCGGCCGCGCGTTCATGGGCGACATGATGAGCGAGCCGCAGGCCGGCTCCGATACGCGCAACCTCACGACGCGGGCCGTCGCCGACGGCGACCACTACGTCGTCGACGGCACGAAGATGTGGACCACCAACGGCGTGTGGGCCGACGTGGCGCTGCTGACCGCCGTCGCCAACGAGGCCGCCTACCGGCGCGACCCGCGTCGCGGCGTGATCCACCATTCATAGCTGAGGGGGCTGCGCCCAAGCGGGCTGGGACGAAGTGCCTGGAGGCAAAGCCGACCCGCTTGGGGGCAGGGCAATCAGCTCGCGGCTGACGCCCTGTCAGCCGCACGCCCGCCCTCAATGAGGTCGGTCCTGCTGCTCGATGTAGCGCTTCAGGACCTCGAGCGGGGCCCCGCCGACGCTGATGGCGCAATGGCTTCGGCTCCGGAGCACGGGCTCGCTGTACCAGCGAGCAAGGTCTTCGCCGAAGTCCCGGCGCACAACGCGCGCCGTGTTGGTCTTCAGCGTGTAGACGCAGTGGTGGCGCTGCTTCATGCCTGTGGCCAGGCGCGGCTTTGACGTTGCCGATGCCATGTCGAACCAATGCACTGTATGTGCATCCAGCCATCAACGTGCAGCGCCGCAAAGTCACCTACAAGCTCTACCCGACGGCCGCTCAGGCCGAGCGGCTGATGAGCTTGCTGCGCGCGCATAGGGACCTCTGGAACGCGGCGCTCGAGGAGCGCATCGACGCCTGGCGCAAGGCGCGCAAGTCCATCTCCTACGAAGACCAGTGCGCGTCGTTGACGCAGCTGCGCGGCGAACTGCCCGAGGACTGGGCGACGATGAACTGCTCGTCGCAGCAGGTCACGCTGCGCCGCCTCGACAAGGCCTTCAAGGCGTTCTTCGACCGCGTCAAGCGCGGGCAGAGTCCGGGCTTTCCGCGTTTCAAGAGCATCGCGCGGATGCCGGGCATCGGCTTCAATGGCCATGGCGATGGCTGGCGCTTCGAGCCCAACCTCGCCAATGAAGGCCGGCCCGACAATTTCGGTGTCGTGTGTTGGGCCAAGCACGGCACGCTGCGTCTGCAGGGCGTGGGTCACCTCCCGTGCCGCGGCCAGGCGCGCGCCGGCGGCATCATCAAGAGCTGCGAGTTGCTGCACCGCCGCGGCGCGCACGGCGATCAGTGGCACGTGTCCGTGACGCTCGAGTGCGCAGATGCCGATGTCGCGCGCGAGCGCACCGCGCATCACGCGATGGCCGCCGACTGGGGTGTGTCGCACCTGCTCACCATCGCGCGCACCGATGGGCCGCACGACGAGGTCATCGAGCGCGAGGACAACCCGCGCTGGTACTCCAGCGCTGCCGAACGCCTGGTGGCGCTCGACCGCGCTGTGTCGTCGAAGAAGCGTGGCTCGAAGAACTGGAAGAAGGCTTGCGCGCGGCGCGGCGCATTCAAGGCCAGGCTCGCGCGCAAGCGGCACGAGCACCAGCATCGGCTGAGCGCGCGCATCGCTGCGCGCTGCTCGGTCTTTGCGACGGAGAAACTCGCTGTCGCGAACATGACCCGCTCGGCGGCCGGCACCGTCGAGGAGCCGGGCAAGAACGTGGCCGCCAGGAGCGGCCTGAACCGGGAGATTCTCGACACGGCTGCGGCCGCGTTGCTTCGGAAGGTCGCGTACGAAGTGCGGGAGACTGGCGCGCTGTACCTCGAAGCTCCAACGAGAAAGCTCAAGCCCTCGCAGACCTGCCCGAGCTGTGGCGCGGTGCAGAAGAAGCAGCTCCGGCAGCGCTGGCACTGCTGTCACCTCTGCGGGCACGAGGAAGACCGGGACACAGCGGCAGCGCGCCTCGTGCTGCGCTGGGCCCTGGGCACATTGGATTGCGGCCAGGAACTGGCCGACGCGGCCTAGCGGCCGCGAAACCGCCCCCAACCTGCGGATTGGTGGCGGTAGTTCATCTGCTCGTCGACAAGTCCATCTCGCCGTGGAAGGTGCGCGACCTGCCGATCATCGGCCTGAAGGCCGGCACCACCGGCCACATCGAGTTCGAGCGCTGCCGCGTCGCGCGCGCGCATCTGTTCCACGCTGACGAGGCCGGCTACACGCAGAACCTCGTCGTGCGCGGCTGGGCGCGCATCCTGCTGGGCGCGTGGGCGATCGGCATCATGCGGGCGGCGATCGAGGACGCCACCCGCTATGTGCGCGAACGCCACGCCTTCGGCAAGCCGATCGCCGCGCACCCGATGATCCAGGACATGGTCGCGCGCATGCACGTCGACCTCGAGACGAGCCGGCTGCTGACCTACAAGGCCGCGTGGCTGATGGACCAGGGCGTGCGCTGCGACCTCGAGCAGGCAACAGCCAAGCTGCACGCGTGCGAAGTCGTCAAGCGCGTCACCAACGACGCCATCCAGATCCTCGGCGGCCGTGGCCTGACCACCGAAGAGGGCTATCGCACCGAGCGGCTGCACCGCGATGCGCGCTTCCTCGCCGTGGCCGAGGGCACGAGCCAGATCATGAGGCTGATCATTGGCCGCAGGCTGCTGGGATTCTCGGCGTTGTAGGTGCCATCGCCGACATGACGCGCCGACGACCGGCGGCGGCAACATTGCCGCCCAACGGTTGAGCGTCCCTCCGCCGTAATGCGCATCGGGCATCCGCACGCCGGGGCGGAATGGCCGCGCGCGGCGCCAAGCGTTGCGCCCATTGCGCGCTACCGAATTGCGCCGCAGTGCTCCATCCATGGCGGCCTGGAAGCAAGCGCTTCCCGAAGGCGAAGCCGACCCGCTCGGGTGGTGGTGAAGCGGCGCGCGCGCAGCGCCAACGCGATGCGTCACGCCGGTCTTTGCTGCTGTTCGATGCAATGCTCGATGACGGGCGGCGGCGCGCCGCCCGCCCCGGCGACCAAGCTCGCGCGTCGATCAGCCTTCGCTCATCCGTCGCGGATCCACGCGGCCGGGTCGATGCGCAGATCCGCGAACTTCCGGTACAGCGTCGATCGGGCCACGCCCATCATCTGCGCCACCCGGCGCACGTTGCGGTGCTCGCGCAAAAGGTCCACGATCAACTTGCGCTCGAACTGTCGAACCGCTTCCAGGGCACCCGTGGCCGCAACTGGCGCGTCGGTCGGCAGTTCGATGGCAAGCGAGGTCGAGTTGGTGTCGGACCGCCCACCCGCCGCACCCGCGTCGGCCACCTCCGGCGGCAGGCAATCCACGTCGAAGTCGCCGCCGGCGCACAGCAGCGCAGCCTCCACGGCATTGCGCAGCTCGCGCACGTTGCCCGGCCACGCATGACGCCGCAGCGCTGCGAGCGCGCGGGGCGCGATGTCGCCGCCGCACAGCCCGTGTTTGGCGCGCAACTGCTCGGCGAATCGCTGCGCCAGCAGCCCGATGTCCTCCGCCCGCTCGCGCAGCGGCTTCACGTGCAGCCGGACCACGCGCAGGCGGAAGTACAGGTCCCGACGGAACCGACCCTCCTCGATCAGGCGCTCCAGGTCGCGATGCGTGGCGGCGATGATGCGGCAGCGCGCGCGCAGCGTCTGGCACGAGCCCACGCGCTGAAAGCTGCCGTCCTCCAGCACGCGCAGCAGGGCGGCCTGCATCGCTGGCGGCAGTTCGCCCACCTCGTCGAGGAAGAGCGTGCCCTCCCCGGCCGACTCGAAGTAGCCCGCTCGCCCCCGAGGGTCGGCGCCGGAGAACGCACCGCGGACGTAGCCGAAGAAGGTGCTCTCCATCAGCGATTCGCTGATGGCGCCGCAGTTGACCGCCAGGTACGGCGCGGCGCGGCGCGGACTGAGCGCATGCACGTGGCGCGCCAGCAGCTCCTTGCCGGTGCCGGTCTCGCCTTGCAGCAGCAGGTTCACGTCTGCCACCGCGACGCGGGTCAGGTCCGCCAGCATGCGGACGGTCTCCGGATCGGCGGACACGAACTCGCCGAACTGGGCCACCGCCGCGGCCGGCCGCACCGGCGGGGGCCGGTCCTGAAGCCGGAACACCTGCTGGCACGCCTGGGGCCGCGCCAGGAGCAGAACGCAGCCGATCGACCGGCCGCTGTCCGGCGCCAGGACGTCCACCCGCTCGCGCACTGCCGGCAGGCCGGTCTCGCCGGGCCGGCCCCAGCGCTCGGCCAGTTGCCGGCAGCGCTCGTTCGGACTGTGCACGAGTGGCCGGCCGGCGTGGTCCAGCGCCAGCAGGTCGTCGTGCGGGTAGTGGCGCGCCAGCTCGCTGAAGGCGGTCAGCACGCGCCGCCGCTGCATCTCCAGCTGCAGCGCCATGCGTGCCTGGATGTTGTTGGCCAACGATACCGCCAGCCCAAGGGCCTGGTGCCGGAAGTCCGTGTGCACGGTGGTGAAGTCCACGATGCCCAGCAGGTTGCGGCCGTCGACATCGAATACCGGCGCCGCGGCGCAGGACCAGCTGTGCCAGCCCTCGCAGAAGTGCTCGCTGGCGTGCACGTGCACCGGCCCGCCCACGTGCAGCGCGGTGCCCACGCCATTGGTGCCGGCGGTGGCCTCGTTCCACTGCGAGCCCTCGACAATGCCCGACAGCGTTGCGGCGCGCTCTTGCACCGCCGCGTCGCCGCCGATGTGCAGCACGGTCCCGGTGCGGTCGGTGAGGATCAGGATGCCCGGCACGTCCACCAGGAAGCGCGACACCTCCTGAATGATGGGCAGCGAGGTGGCCACCAGCAGCCGCTCGGCGTCGCGGCGCTGGCGGAACTCCTCGTCCGACAGCCGACGGCCGCGCGACATGGCGACATCGACGCCCAGTGCGCTGCAGCGACGCCAGTCGGCCATCAGCAGGCGGTGGTATTCGGGGCACGCCTCGTCGACCGGCGCAAGCCCGCAGTTGAACCGCTCCCACAGCCCGCGCACGTTGTGGGCGTCCTTCTGGAAGCCGACGTAGGGGCTGGGCAGACGGTCCATGACATGTCCTCGGACGTTGGCCGATGAGCGATCAGATTTGATAGAGGTCCATGCCGCACGGCAACCAAGGACTAATCCGGACGAAGCCGTCGGCGGTGTCCCAGGAACCGGACACGGCTGTCCGACCGCCGGGCAGCCCGCCACGGCGATGGCTCGCTGCAACCGGCATTCGGGGCCGACCACGGGGCGGGACAACCCGCGCCCGCGGTGCTTGGCGACCTGGCCCGGCGCCTGCAATGCAGGGTCGGCCGGCGGCAGGTCCGCCGGCGCGCCGCCATCGACCACGATCAGGAGACTGCCTCATGACCCTCGCATCCCCAATCCGCGACAGCGTGACCCGGCTCGACGCCGCGGTCATCGGCGCCGGCGTCGCCGGCCTGTACCAGCTGCACAAGCTGCGCGAGCAAGGCCTCGCCGTGCGCGCCTACGATGCCGCGTCCGGCGTCGGCGGCACGTGGTACTGGAATCGCTACCCCGGCGCCCGCTTCGACTCCCAGGCCGAGGTCTACCAGTACTGGTTCAGCGAGGAGCTCTACAAGGCCTGGCAGCCCAGCGAGCGATTCCCGGCGCAGCCCGAGACCGAGCGTTGGCTCAACTGGGTGGCCGACCGCCTCGATCTCAAGAAGGACACCCAGTTCGACACTCGCATCGACGCCGCGCACTGGAACGAGCGCACACGCCGCTGGGACATCACCACCCAGCACGGCGAGCGCATCGAGGCGCAGTTCCTCGTCTGTTGCCTGGGCATGCTCTCGGCGCCGCTGTCCGAGCGGTTTGCAGGCCAGGCCAGCTTCAAGGGCCAGATCCACCACACGGGCCTGTGGCCTCGCGAGGGCGTGGACCTGAAGGGCAAGCGCGTGGCCGTGATCGGCGTGGGCGCCACCGGCATCCAGGTGATCCAGACCATCGCCAAGGAAGTGGGCTCGCTGACCGTGTTCGCCCGCACGCCGCAGTACGTGATCCCCATGCGCAATCCGAAGTACACCGCCGAGGACTGGGCCCGCTTCGGGGCTCGCTTCCACGAGCTCAGGAACCGCGTGCGCAACACCTTCTCCGGCTTCGATTACGACTTCGAGAACGGCGCCCGGGCCGACAAGACCCCCGAGCAGCGCACGGCGGTGCTGGAGCGCCTGTGGGAGGACGGCTCTCTGGCGCTGTGGCTGGCGTCGTTCGCCGAGATGTTCTTCGACCCGCAGGTCAGTGAGGAGGTCTCCGAATTCGTGCGCGCCAAGATGCGTGCGCGGCTGAACAACGATCCGTACCTGTGCGACCTGCTGATCCCCGTGGACTACGGCTTCGGCACCCACCGCGTACCGCTGGAGAACAACTATCTCGAGGTCTACCTGCAGCCCAACGTGAAGGCGGTCAACTGCCGCAAGACGCCCATCGAGCGCATCGTGCCCGAGGGCATCATGACCGCCGACGGCCAGGTGCACGAGGTCGATGTGATCATCATGGCGGTGGGCTTCGACGCCGCCACCGGTGCGCTCACGCGCATCGACATACGCGGTCGCGGCGGGCGCAGCCTGCGCGAGGAGTGGAAGAAGGAGATCCGCACCGCGATGGGCATGCAGATCCACGGCTACCCGAACCTGTTTTCCACTGCCTCGCCGCTGGCGCCGTCGGCGGCGCTTTGCAACATGACGACCTGCCTGCAGCAGCAGGTCGAATGGGTGAGCGACTGCATCGCCTATGCCCGCAGCCACGGCAAGGAGGTGGTGGAGGCGACCCGGGAGTTCGAGGACGCCTGGGTCAAGCACCACGACGAGACCGCAGCCGCGACGCTGGTGATGAAGACCGACAGCTGGTACCTCGGCTCCAACGTCGAGGGCAAGCCGCGCCGGCTGCTTTCCTACATCGGAGGCGTGGCCAACTTCCACAAGAAGTGCGACGAGGTCGCCGCCCAGGGCTACCCCGGCTTCGAGATGCAGTGACCGGCTTTCCCCGACCCACGACGAAGGAGACACGAGCATGAGCAACGACAGGATGAAGACCGCGCTCGACGGCGTGCTGCAGATGTGTGCCGGCCGCTTCGGCGGCGTGCCTGGTGTGGTGGCCATGGTCACCGACCGCAGCCGCAACCTCTACGAGGGCGCCGCTGGCGTGCGCCAGCTCGGCGCCGACACGCCGATGACCACCGACAGCGTGTTCGCCATCTTCTCGACGACCAAGGCGCTGGTGGGCACGCTGGTGATGCAGCTGGTGGAGGAAGGCAAGATCGCGCTCGGCGACGACGCCGGCCGTTACGTCCCCGACCTCGACCAGCTCCAGGTGCTCGACGGCTGGGACGGCGACACGCCGCGCCTGCGCCCGCCCAAGCGCAAGATCACGGTCAACGACCTGATGCTCCACACCTCGGGCCTGTGCTACGAGTTCTTCAGCGCCGACGACCTCAGGTTCCGCGGCGTCAGGAACATCCCCACCGTCGTGAGCTGCAGCTACGACTCGATCCGTACCGTGCTGCTGCACGATCCAGGAGCCGCCTGGACCTACGGCGTCAACATCGACTGGCTGGGCCTGATCGTCGAGCAGCAACGCGGCAAGCGCCTGGGCGCGGTGATGAAGGAACGTCTATTCGATCCGCTGGGCATGAAGGACATCGGATTCGGCCTGACCGAGTCGATGAAGGCACGCCGCGTCACGATCCACGACCGCGCGGCTGACGGCAAGCTCACGCCGCTGCCCGACCTGGCGCTGCCCGACCCGCCGCCGATGGACATGGGCGGGCACGGCCTGTACAGCACCGTCGGCGAGTACATGAAGTTCATCCGCATGATCCTCGACGGCGGCGCAGGCCCGCACGGCCGGGTGCTCAAGGCCGAGACGGTGGACGCGATGGGCAAGGACGGCCTGAGCGCGCTGGGGCTGTCCGTCGGTGCATGGCCGACGTCGATCCCGTCGCTGACGAACCCCGGCGAGATGTTCCCCGGGCTGCCGAAAGGCTGGGCCTACACCTTCATGACCAACCGCGAGCGCGCCCCTACCGGGCGCAGCCCGGGCTCCCTGATGTGGGCGGGCCTGGCCAACAGCTACTACTGGATCGACCGCGCGGCCGGCGTCGGTGGCTACTGGGCCACGCAGATCCTCCCGTTCCATGACGCCGCGTCATACCCCGGCTTCGTGGAGTTCGAAGCCACCGTGTACGCCAACCTCTGATGTCCGCAGTGGTCCCGCCCTTCCAGCGCCGCGGGGCGGGGCCGCTGCCGATCAGCTCGTTGTCGGATCGCGGGTTGTGGCATCGATCGGGCAAGCGCGAGGCGTGACGACCCAGCGAAGGCGGCCCGAGCCAGCCGTGCCGCTCCTGTCACGATCGTCGGCAAGTCGAAGCCGCGCATCGCGTCCCCGCACGGCCGATGGCCACGTCGCGTCCCGACCGCTGCCAGGGATCGAAGCGGGCGGTGCAACGGCCTTGCCGACGTCGGCGCATTCGTGTCGTGCTGTCCTACCGTTGTGCTTCCGATACAGGCGTGGCACGCATGGAAGTCGCAATCCGCAAGATGGGCAATTCGCAAGGCGTTCTGATTCCCAAGCCGATCCTGGCCCAGGTCGGGCTGGAGGGTTCTGCCGATTTGCAGGTACGAGACGGCGTGATCGAGATCCGCCCCGTTCGGCGCAATCCGCGACAGGGTTGGGCCGACGACGCTCGGCGTCTCGCCGAGCGCGGCGGTGGTGTGCTGGTGTGGCCGGAGCTTGCCAACGTCGGTGACGACGGACTGGTCTGGCGACGTAAACCGGGGAGATCTGGCTCGCACGGCTCGACCCGACGATGGGCAGCGAGATCCAGAGGACGCGCCCCTGCGTCGTGATCTCTCCGAACGAGATGAATGCGCATCTGCGGACCGTCATCGTCGCGCCCATGACCACCGGGTCGAGGCCTGCGCGGTTCCGCATCCCGCAGACGTTCCAAGGCAAGCAGGGCTCGATCGTGCTCGATCGGATCCGGACGCTCGATCGAGCGCGCCTCGTCAAGCGGCTGGGTGCGCCTCGCCCCTCTACCCTGGCGGCGACGCTGCGGACGCTGCAGGACATGTTCGCACCGTAAGCCGCCCGCGGCCGCTCCCGGTGCCGGACCGCTGCTGTATCGGCTGGGCAGGCATGTCCGGCGCGTCGGCACCCGTCGCCCGCGTGGGCTTCGAACGCCGGGACGGCGTCGGCCGTTTCGGCCTTCGCATGCGCCACCCTGCTATGCCAGCTCCTCGCGCAGCAGCCGCTTCATCAGCTTGCCGTTGGCATTGCGCGGCAGGGGCCTGTCTCGCAGCGTGACGGTCTCCGGCACCTTGTAGTCCGCCAGGTGGCGGGCACACCAGTCGCGCACGCCGTCGGCCGTGACCGCACCGGCCTCGGCGTACACGAACGCGTGCACGCGCTCGCCGAGCACCGGGCACGGCCGGCCGACCACGGCCGCCTCGACCACACCCGGCATGCCCGCGATCAGGTTCTCCACCTCGACGCTGTAGATCTTGTAGCCGCCACGGTTGAGCATGTCCTTCTTGCGGTCGAACACGCGGACGAACCCGCGCTCGTCGATCGATCCGAGGTCGCCCGAATGCCAGAAGCCGGCGGTGAACTCGGAAGCGGTGGCGTGCAGGTTGTCCCAGTAGCCCTTGACCACCATTGGCCCGCCGATCCAGATCTCGCCGACCTCGCCGCGCGGCACCTCCCTTCCTTCGTCGTCGACGACGATCACCTGTGCGCACGGCAGCGGCAATCCGACGCTGTCGGCGTGCTCTCGCGTCAGGTGCGCCGGCATCAGCGTCGTGGGCGAGGTGGTCTCGGTGGCGCCGTAGGCGTTCATCAGCCGCAGGTTCGGCAGCTTGCGCGCCAGGGCGTCGATCGTCGCCACCGGCATCGGTGCGCCTCCGTAGCCGCCCGTGCGCCAGGCCGACAGGTCGTGCTCGTCGAAGTCGGGCTCCAGCAGGCACAGGTTGTACATCGCCGGCACCAGGATCGTGTGCGTGGCGCGCTCTCGAGAGGCGAGGCGCAGGTAGTCCGCGGCCTTGAAGGCAGCCATCACGATCGTGGCCGCCGCCGCTCCCACGGCCGCGCAGATGTTGGCGACGAGGCCGGTGACGTGGCTCGCCGGCACGGCGAGGATCGAGCGCGCCGACTCGTCGAGCTCCATGCAGCTCACGTAGTGCTGCACCGAGTGCACGATGCCCAGGTGGGTGAGCATCGCGCCCTTCGGACGCCCCGTCGTGCCCGAGGTGTAGAGGATCACCGCGCAGTCTTCCTCGTCCGCAGCTGCCGCGACGTCGACTCGGCCGCACGTGCGCAGCGCCGCGTAAGCCACCGACCCGGCTGCCGGACCCGCAGCCGACGTCGGGACCGCTGCGCGAGCGGCCGCCAGCGAAGGCGCCGCCACGACCGGATCGACCGGCAACCGCACCCTCAATGCGAGCTGGGGCGTCGTGGCAGGCGCCGGGAGCCTGCCCTCGAGGTCGCCGTCGTACAGCACCGCCTTCGCGCCGCAGTGCCGCAAGACGTACTCGAGGCCGCTTTGCTGCTCGCGGATGCTCAGGGGCACGGCGATCGCGCCCAGGCGCTGTGCCGCGAACAGCGCCACGACGAACTCCGCACGGTTCGACATCAGCAGCGCCACACGATCGCCCGCGCCGATGCCGCGTTCGGCCAGTCCGGCGGCGACTTCGGCGACTTCGGTATCGAGCTGCCGGTAGGTCCAGCGCCGGTCGCCGAAGACCAGCGCCTCGCCCTGCGGCCTGGCTGCGACCGCCCTCTCGAGCATCGCGTGCACGCTGCCGGGCCGCTCGGTGAAGCAGCGCACGATGCGGTCGCCGAAATGCGCCTCGAGCCGGGTGGCCGGCACCCGGCAGTGCGCCCAGTGACCCTCGCTCATCGCTTCAGCCCGCGTTCGCGCCGCGCTCGATGATCACTTCGCGGTCGACCAGCGAAGCGGAATGGTTCAGCTCGGACTGCGAGATCAGCACCGCGAGCCTCGTGCCGCGCAATCGTGCGATCACCTCCGACAGCCGCTGCGAGAGCGCTGGCGCCACGCCCTCGAACGGCTCGTCGAGCAGCAGCAGGCGGGTGCCGACGGCCAGCGCGCGCGCGAGCGCGACGAGCTTCTGCTGTCCCCCGGACAGCAGGAGCGCCCGGCGCTCGCGCATCTCCCGCAGTTCGGGCAGGACGCCGTAGACGAAACCCAGCCGTTCCTCGGCCTTCAGCGTCTTCGACACCCACACCGGCACGAGGATGTTCTCCTCCACCGTGAGTTCGGGCACCAGACCGCGGTCCTCCGGCATGTAGCCGATGCCCAGCGCGGCCCGCCGGTGCCTCGGCAGCTTCCCCAGCGGCTGTCCGTCGAAGGTGACCGTGCCCTGGGTGGGCGACAGGTGCCCCATGATCGTGCGCATCAGCGTCGTCTTCCCCGCGCCGTTGCGGCCCGTCAGACCGACCATGCGCCCCGCCCCGAGCTCGAGAGAGAAGCCCCGCAGGGCCTGCACCGAGGCGATGGTCACGTGGATCGATTCGATTCTCAGCATGGCGGGATCGTCCTTTCGCCGCCGCGACCCGCAGCCGGGCCGGGTCGCGGCCCTGCCGCGATCACTTGCGGGTACCGGTCACGTAGCGCTGTACCTGCTCGTCGTTGAGCACCGCCTCGGGCGGGTCGTCGGCGATGACGCGGCCGCTGTAGAAGGCCACCACACGGTCGGAGTAGCGCGTGACGATCTCCATGTCGTGCTCGACGAAGAGCACGGTCACCCGCTCGCGCGACAGCGCCTCGACGATGGTGTCCATCATGGGGAACTTCTCCTCGACCGACACGCCGCTGGTGGGCTCGTCGAGCAACAACAGCTTCGGATGGCCCGTGAGCGACATCGCGATGTCCAGCAGCTTTCTCACCCCTCCCGGGAGCTCCGCGACACGGCGGTCTGCATGTTCGGCCAGCGCGAACCGCTCCAGCAGGCCGATCGCCCGGTCGATCTTCTCGGGCGTGTGCGCCGGGGCCAGGAACGACAGCGCCCCGTCGTTGCAGGCCGCTGCGACCAGCATGTTGTCGAGCGCGCTCATCTCCAGGCACAGCTGCGGGATCTGGAACGACCGCGCCACGCCGAGCCGCGTGATCTGTCTCGGCGACAGGCGCGTGACGTCACGGCCTTCGAGCGAAATCGTGCCCGCGTCCGGCTTGAGGTAGCCGGTGACCATGTTGACGAAGGTCGTCTTGCCCGCCCCGTTGCTGCCGATCAGGCTGACACGCTGGCCCAGCGGCACCGACAGCGAGACGTTTTCGGCCGCGACCACCGCGCCGAACGACTTCTTCAGGCCCCGGGCCTCGAGCACCGCGCTCACGCGGCTCCCCCGGCCTTGCCGGCCACCGTGCGTGCCGCCGGCTCTGAGGCCTTGACGCGCCGCGCGCGCGGCCGCTGGCGCCACCACAGCGACCCGATGCCCTCGGGCATGAAGCGGATCACCACGAGCAGGAACAACCCCAGCGCCAGCTGCCAGGTGTTCGGGAAGTACATCGTGGAGAACGAACGCACCATCTCGAGCGCGAACGAGGCCAGGTACACCGCCGCCACGCTGTGATGGCCAGCCAGGATCGCCGCGAAGACGAATTCGCCCGAAGTCGTCCAGTAGCTGAAGTTGGGCTCGATGTGGCCCAGCGACAGCGCGGTCAGCGCCCCGCCGACGCCGCCGTAGAAGGCGGCGATCACGTAGTCGCCGGCCATCAGCTGCCGCACCGAGGCACCCAGGTACTCCACACGCAGCTCGTTCTGGCGGATCGCGAGCGCCACCAGCCCGCGTGTGGAGTCGAAGTAGATGCGCGCCGCGATCGACAGGATCCCGACGACGACCACACTCAGCAGGTACATCGCCAGGTTGGCGCCCTCGGCCGTGAGCTCCATGCCGAGGATCGTGGGCCTGGCCACGTTGAAGCCGTCGGAGCCGCCCAGCGCCTGGGTCTTCACGAGCACTCCGTACAGCACCATCGACAGCGCGAGCGTGAGCATCGCGAAGAAGATCGCGCGGTAGCGCGCCAGCAGCGGCGCGAATGGCGCGGCGACGAGCGCTGCCGCGAGTCCCCCCGCGAGCACGAGGACGACCGCGTCCTGCAACCCGGTGTGGTTGCTCAGCAGCGCTGCGGCGTAGCCGCCCGCGCCGAAGACGAGGCCCTGGCCGAAGGAGACCACGCCTCCTCGCATCAGAATCACGATGCCCAGCGTCACGACGCCGTGCGAGGCCGCCATCGTGGCCGTGAAGAGCAGCCACTTCGGCATCGCGACGCCGATGGCCGAGAGGACGGCGATCGCCGCGATGCCCGCCAGGACGGTCTTCCTCATTGCCGGCCCCGCCTCAGATCTTGCGCGCCTGCACGCGCTGGAACAGACCCTCGGGCCGGAACATCAGCACCGCGGCCATCGCCACGTAGATGCTGAACAGCTCGGCCGCAGGCCAGGTGTGCACCGCCAGCGCGCGGGCCAGGCCCACGATCAGCGCTCCGATCACCGCGCCCTCGATCGAGCCGAGGCCACCGATGATCACCACCGCGAAGGAGACGATGATCACGCCCACCGACAAGCCGGGCTGCACCGAGATCATCGGCGCCGTGAAGGCCCCGCCGAGCGCCGCGAGGAATACCCCGAACACGAAGGCCCAGGTGTAGACCCTCGAGATGTTCACGCCCATGCTGGAGGCGATCTCCGGGTTGTGGATCACCGCCAGCACGATCTTGCCGGCCCGCGTGCGGTTCAGACCGAACCAGACGGCGATCCCGCAGACGATCGCGAGGACGACCAGCATGAAGTCGTACCCCACGTACGACAGCATGCCGAACTCGAGGTTGCCGAACAGGCCGTAGGGCTCGCTGACGTAGTACGGCGTCGCCCCCCACACGAGCTTGGTCACGTCCTCGAGGATCAGGAACAGCGCGTAGGTGACCAGCACCAGCAGCACCTCGTCGCGGCCGTAGAAGACGCGCAGCAGCCCGCGCTCGGTGAGTGGCGCCATGACCAGCGCCACCGCGACGGCCGCCATGAGCATGGCCACCAGCGAGGCGGCCGGCGCGAGCTGCATCGTCGCGAACCAGCCGACGAAGCTCGCCGCCGCGTACGCACCCAGTGCGTAGAAGCTGCCGTGCGCGATGTTGAGGATCTTGAGCACGCCGAACACCAGCGTGAGGCCCAGCGCGACGATGAACAGCCACGACGCGTAGGTGATCCCGTCGATCAGGATGGTCAGGGCCAGCATGTCTTCCCTTCGGACCGTGCGCCACGCGCGGGGGACGGACCGCGCGCCCGTGCGCGGCCCCTCGCACCCTCTCGTCGTCACGCCATCAGCACTTCGCGCCCTTGAAGCCGCTCTTGATCCAGTCTTCCGACTTCATGTCCGCCGGGGGGTTGACGCACTCGGCGGGGAAGCGCTCGATGTCGACGATCGTCATCATCTTGCGGGCCGGGTCGTACTTCGTGCGCCCGATGGCCGTGTCCTGGATCGCCTGATGGCCGCCGCCCAGCGCCATGCGGATCCGGCCGGCGGGCGAGTCCCACTCCGAGCCGCGCAGCGCTGCGGCGAGCTGCTCCGGAGTGGGCTTGCGCCCGCCGTTGGCCGCCATGGCCTTCTCCACCGCCAGCTTCAGGCCGAACAGCGCCTGCGCCATGCGGTACGGGGCCTGTACCGGGTACACGCCGTAGGCCTTCTCGTAGCCCTGGAACCACCAGTCGTTCAGCGGCGACTTGGGCGACATCAGGCCGTAGGCGCCGCGAGCGCCGAGGATCACGTCGTCGGGCATCTTGTCGCCGAGGTTGGGCAGGACGTGGTCGGCTGCCGAGAACAGGTGCTGGGTGCGCCGGAACAGGCCGCGCGGCCCGGCCTGCAGCACGTAAGCCTGCAGGTCGCCGCCCCAGAGGCTGGAGTGCGTGATCGTGGCCGGCCTCGCCATCAGTGCCGAGATCTCGGTGCCGTACTGGCCGGCGCCGAACTTGGGCCGCAGGTCGTTGATCGTCTTGGCTTCCGGGTACAGCTGCTCCATCGTCAGCTGGAAGTCCTTCTGCGAGTCGTGGCCCCAGGCGTAGTCCTGGTTGATGTAGTTGACCGTCTCGACCTTGACGTTCCTCGACTTCAGGTAGCGGCCGAGCGAGACGTTGTCCATCGTCGCGTGCGCGGCGGTGCGGAAGACGTACTCGTAGCTCCGCTCCTCGAAGATCCTCGGGGTGCCGCAGTCGTACAGGATCAGGAAGCGCTTCATCTCCTCGGCCACGGGGGCGACCGCCAGACAGTCGCCCGAACTGACGTAGCCGACCACGGCGTCGACCCTTTCGCGGTCGTACAGGTTGCGCAGCTCCTGCACCTGCTTCGTGGCGCCGCCCGCTTCGTCCACGTACACCGGCTCGATCCTCAGGCCGCCGAACCCCTTCTGGTTGTAGGGGGCCGGCGCCGCGCCGCTGTTGAACTGTTCGATCAGCCACTTCGCACCGTTGACGGCCGGAATGCCGAAGCTCTCCGCGGCCTGGCCCGACAGGAAGCTGACGATGCCGACCTTGAAGGTCTCCTGCGCGTTCGCGAGCGACGCGCCGAGCGCGAGCGCGGCGGCCACCGCGGTCGTGCCGATCGCGCGTCTGAAGACAGTGGGTTTCATGGGTGGAGCTCCTTGGTTGGGCGAATCGTTTCCGCCGGGTCGTGCGGCGAGCCGGGATCGAGGGGGGCTTCCGGCCAGCGGACGGGCTCGTCCAGGTCCAGCGCGGCGACCCGGTAACCACGCTGGAAATCGGTCAGGTGCTTGTGCGTCCAGTGGGCTGCCTCGTCGGCGTTGCGCCTGCGCAGGGCCTCGAGGATCCGGTGGTGCGCATCCAGGTTTCGCGCTCCGGTCTGCGGCAGTCTGGTGCGCAGGTGGTCGAGCGTCGGCCCGTACAGCAGGCTCACCGGCTCCCTGGACAGCATCAGCACCCGGTTGTACGACGCGCGTGCGACGAGCGCGTGGAACGCGATGTCCAGTGCCGTGAACGGCCGGCCCTCGCGCACCGCGGCCTCGGTAGCCTCTACGTTGCGCGCGAGCTCTTCGAGGTCGGCTTCCGTCGCCCGCTGTGCCGCCTGGCGCGCCGCCAGCGGCTCGAGGATGATGGCCACGTCCCAGAGTTCGCGGAAGGTCACCTGCTGAAGCAGGAGCGCGCGCGCGGCGCGCGGGGCAAGGTCGTACAGTCCGGGCAGTGCGACCTGCAGCCTGCGGTTCGACGCGCGCACCAGCAGCCCTTCTTGCTCAAGCAGGCGGATCGCCTCGCGAACCGTGGACCGGTTCACCGCGAAGCGCTCGGCGAGTTCCTGCTCGCCGGGCAGGGCGTCGCCGGGCTTGAGCGCGCCGGCCACGATCTGGCGCTCGATCTCGCTCGACAGCGCCTTGTAGGCCGGCGCGTGCCGCAGCGGGCGGAAGACTCCGCCGACTCCAGGACCCGCGTTCATGTCTCCTCCAAGCGGCTACTTCGGGCCGCTGGATATCGTCGTTTCGGTTGTCGCTGATCGCCGACAGCGACCGGCTTGTTGGACTGTCGGACAATCCGATCTTCGGACAGATTTGCCGAGTCGGTCAAGAAGAATCGATGCTGCGCTGCGCAACGTGCCGCTGCCAGCGAAAGGGTGTCCAACGGATTTGGTCGTCGGTCAGCATGGGGCAGCGTGGCGAGCACTGGCCCTCGCTGTGGCCTTCAGGTCACGGCCGGACCGGGTACGGCGTCGCGCGCGTCGCGGCGACTCGGACCCGCGGTCACGAGGCGGCGCCGATCCTTCGGCGACGCCGGGGTTTCGTGTTCCACCCCGCCGCGGCCGAGGTGACTTCAGCGCACCATGGGCACGACGACGAAGAACTGTGCGCCTGTACCCTCGCGGCTTCGGCATCCGACCTTCCAGCCGGCGCGCTCGGCCAGCAGCCTCACGACAGCCAGTCCCAGGCCGCTGCCCGCGTGCGAACGGACACGGCGTTCGCGGTAGAACGGCTCCCAGATCCACTCGGCCTCTTGCGGATCGATGCCAGGGCCTTCGTCTGCGATGCGGTCGGCACGGTGCGCACGGCGACCGCCCCGCCTCACTGCCGCAGCGCGCCGACCATCGGCGGCAACGCGGCCACCATGCGCACCAGCGCGGTGATGCTCGGCGCGCCGGTCTTCTCGCGGATCGCGCCGATCTGCGTG
>CALIDR010000091.1 GCA_938022295.1 uncultured Burkholderiaceae bacterium | reverse complement strand
GGTTATCCGTGCATCGTCAAGCCGGTGATGAGCAGCTCCGGCAAGGGCCAGAGCAAGGTCGACGGCCCGGCCGACGTGGCCCGGGCGTGGGACTACGCGATGGCCGGCGGCCGCGTCAGCCACGGCCGCGTGATCGTCGAGGGTTTCGTCGACTTCGACTACGAGATCACGCAGCTGACGGTGCGCGCCAGCGACGCGCGCGGCCACGTCCACACCCACTTCTGCGAGCCGATCGGCCACGTGCAGGTCGCCGGCGACTACGTCGAGAGCTGGCAGCCGCAGCCGATGCTCCCGCAGGCGCTCGAGCGCGCGCGCGAGATCGCGCACGCCGTCACCGACAACCTCGGCGGGCTGGGGCTGTTCGGCGTCGAGCTGTTCGTCAAGGGCGAGCAGGTGTGGTTCAGCGAAGTCAGCCCGCGCCCGCACGACACCGGGATGGTCACGATGGCCACCCAGTGGCAGAGCGAGTTCGAGCTGCACGCGCGCGCGATCCTGGGCCTGCCGGTCGACACCACGCTGAGGAGCGCGGGCGCGAGCGCCGTGATCTACGGCGGCGTCGACGCCCGCGGCATCGTGTTCGACGGCGTCGAGCAGGCGCTGGCGCTGCCCGGCGTCGACCTGCGCCTGTTCGGCAAGCCCGAGAGCTTCGTCAAGCGGCGCATGGGCGTGGCGCTCGCGCACGCCGGCGACGTCGAGACGGCGCGCCGCGTCGCCAAGACCGCCGCGGCCTGCGTGCGGCCGCGCGCGGCGGGCTGACCGGCGCGGCGACGCCCCCCGATACGGGGTCCATGCACGCCGTCGCCCGGACCCCCAACAGAGGTGATGCGCGCGACACGTGCGGCGCCTAGATTGACCGTCATGCGGCGCCGCCGGCCGGCCCCGGAGCGAGAGGGGACCGAAGGCAGCGCGCCGCGCGAGGAGACGGCCATGGACACGACATCCCCCGCCTACGAACTGCGCTTCCGGTCGCTCTTCGACGACGGCTGCGGTTTCGCCTTCCCGTGCGACGAGCACGGCCACGTCGAGCTCGACGCGCTGAGCGAGCGCGCGCGGCTGAACTACCTCTACGCGCGCACCGTCGTCGGCCGCGAGTTCTTCATGCCCGCTGTGCAGCGTCGCGATCTGCACTGACCGCGTCGCCCTCGGCGGCCTCGTCGAGCGGGCGCGGCGTGATGCGCGGCGCCGTCTTCACGCTCCACACCATCGTCACCGCGAGCACGGCGACGACGACGCCGAGTGACACCAGCACCGGGATCTTGACGACGTCGATCAGCAGCATCTTGGTGCCGATGAAGACGAGGATCACGGCCAGCCCGTAGCTCAGCAGGTGGAACTTGGCCGCCACCGCGGCGAGCAGGAAGTACATGGCGCGCAGCCCGAGGATCGCGAAGATGTTGGAGGTCAGCACGATGAACGGGTCGGTCGTGATCGCGAAGATCGCCGGGATCGAGTCGACGGCGAAGATGACGTCGGACACGCCGACGAGGGCGACGACGAGCAGCAGCGGGGTGGCGATCTTCTTGCCGTTCTCGAAGGTGAAGAACCTCTCGCCGTCGAAGCGCTGGCTGACCGGCATCACCCGCTTGAGGATCTTCAGCGCCGGGTTGCTTTCGAGGTCCGGCTCCTGGCCCGAGGCCCACCACATCTTGATGCCGGTGATCACGAGGAACGCGCCGAAGAGGTACAGGATCCAGTGGAAGTGGGCGACCATCCACGCGCCGACGAGGATCATCACCGTGCGCAGCACGATCGCGCCGATGATCCCGATCATCAGCACCCGCTTCTGGAACTGCGGCGGCACCGCGAAGTAGGTGAAGATCATCAGGAACACGAAGATGTTGTCGACCGCCAGGCTCTTCTCGATCAGGTAGCCGGTCAGGAACTCCATGCTCTTCGTGTTGGCGACCGCGGTGCCGTGGTCCTGCGCGACGGCCCACCAGAACAGCCCGTTGAACGCGAAGCTCAGCCCCACCCAGACGAGCGACCAGTTCAGCGCCTCCTTCACGCCGACGGCGTGCGCGCCCTGCTTCTTCAGCACGACGAAGTCGACGAACAGCGCGACGATGACGGAGACGACGAAGCAGGCCCACAGCCAGGCCGGCGCGATGGTGTCCACGGACACTCCCGGAGAAGGGGTTGGGATTCGCGCCGAAAGGTCTTGCGCGAGACGCGGGTCTCGTGCGGGCCCGGAAGCCGGTGCAGCCTGGCGGCCGTGGCTTCGTACTGACGGGTGACCGCGGCAGGGCGCCGTTTGGACGCGGCTGCCGGCTACTCCCCCTCCGACAGGTCGGGATTGTGCAGGCGCGGATTGTCCCGGTGCGCGGGTGGGAATTGCGAACCGCCCGCCGGCGTGAACACCGTCACCGTGCCGGCGTGACGGCGTCGGCCAGCCGCTGCAGCACTGCCCGCGCCAGCGCGAGGCGCGTCGGCGCGCTGCCCGGCCCGGCGCCGAGCGGGCCGTCGATCAGCAGGCTCGCCAGGCCGTGGACCTGCGCCCAGTACAGCGCCGCGAGCTCGTCGCTGGGTGCGCCGTGCGCGAGCTGCACCATGCGCCGCAGCTCGGCGTAGGCCCGCTCGCCGGCGGCGCGCACAGCCGGCGCGTGCGCGGGGTCGCAGACGTCGTGGCGGAACATGATGCGAAACAGCCCCGGGTGGGCGAGCGCGAAGCCGACGTAGGCGAGCCCCGCTTCGACGACGCCGACGCGCCGGCCGACGGCCGCGAAACGCGCGTTCGCCGCCGCGAGCGCTTGCGCCAGCTCGTCGAAGCCCTGGGCGACGAGCTCGGCCAGGATCGCCTCGCGGTTGGCGAAGTGGTGGTACGGCGCCTGGTGCGTGACGCCGGCCAGACGCGCCACTTCGCGCAGGCTCAGCGCCGCCGGCCCCCGTTCTTCGAGCAGCGCGCGGCCGGTGGCGAGGATGCGCCGCTTCAGGTCGGGCGCCGGGTCGGTGGCCGCCGCGCCGCCCGCGGCAGGGCGCGCGGGCAAGGAGGGGTCGACGGCAGGCATGGGCGGGCGCAGGCGGTTCGTGCGACGCGATCGACAACATCGCGAGGCACCTTGACAGTGTCTAGTGTAGCGCCTGCGATCCGCTTGCGTCTTGACACTGTCAAGTACACCCCTCCGACAGTCAACCGCCGCCGCACCGCATGCTCCCTGCGCCCGAATCGACGTTCCCGCTCGCCAACGCCGTCGCGCTCGTCGGCTGGCTCGTGCTGCTCGCCTCGCCGCCGTCGGCACGCTGGGCCGCGGCCGGCCGGCGCTTCGCCGGCTTCGTGCTGCCCGCGGCGCTCTCGGCGCTGTACGTGGCGCTGATCGTCGCCCACTGGGGCGGCGACGGCGGCTACGGGTCGCTGGCCGCAGTTCGCGCGCTGTTCGACCGGCCCGGCCTGCTGCTCGCCGGCTGGGTGCACTACCTCGCGTTCGACCTCTTCGTCGGCGGCTGGATCGCCGAGCGCGGCGCACGGCTGCGCATCCCGCACTGGCAGCTCGTGCCAGTGCTCGCGCTGACGTTCGGGTTCGGCCCGGCCGGCTGGCTGGCCTTCGTCGCCCTCGGTGCGCTGCGCCGCACCGGCGTCTTCACCCCTGCCCCAGGAGCCGCCCCATGACCGTCGTCCAGCACCCGATCTCGGCGCCGACCGGCCGGCGGCCATGGGCCTCGCGCGCCGCCGCCGCGCTGCGCGAGCTCCACGCCGCGCAGCCGGTGCTGGTGGGGTTCGCCGCCGTGATGCTGGCGGCGATCGTGCCGGCGCTGGTCGCGCTCGGCGTCGACGAGCGCACGCTGCGCGGCGTCGACGTGTGGGCCAAGCCGCTGAAGTTCATGGCGTCGACCGCGCTGTTCGCGCTGACGACGGCGTGGTTCGTCTGGCTGCTGCCCGCCGCGCGCCGGCGCGCGGCGCCGGTGCGCCGGGCGGTGTGGACGCTGGTGGCCACGGCGGGCTTCGAAGTCGGCTACATCACGCTGCAGGCCGCGCTCGGCCAGGCGTCGCACTACAACGTCGCCGACGCCGTGCACGGCGCGCTCTACACCGCGATGGGCGTCGCCGCGCTGGTGCTGACCGGCACCCAGCTCGTGTTCGCACGCGAGCTGTGGCGGCACGGCCGCACCGACGTGCCGCGGCTCGTCGTCGCCGGCGCGGCGACCGGCGCGGCGCTGACGTTCTTCCTCGGCGCCGGTGCCGGCCTCGCGCTCGGCGGCCTGCAGCCGCCGGCCGGCTGGGGCGTGCCGCTGGTGGGCTGGCATCTCGGCGGCGGGGACCTGCGGCCGGCGCACTTCGTCGGCATCCACGCCCAGCAGGCGCTGCCGCTGGCGGCCCTGCCGATCGCGGCGATCGGGCCGCGCCGCGGCGGGGCGTGGCTCGCCGGCGTCGCGGTGGCGTGGACGGTGCTGTGGGCGCTCGCGATGGCGCTCGGCCTGCAGGGGGCGGCGCCGGCGGCGTGACGCTCGCGCACGCTCAGCGGCGGTCGACGATCCGGTACAGCACGTTGGCGGCCATCTCGCGCAGCGCCAGGTACGACACGCGCAGCGCATCGCCGGTGGGCACGGCGTGCGTCCACTCGAAGTCGCCGGTGTAGCCCATGTAGCCGGTGGGCGCCGGCACGACGCGCAGCCCGGCACGCTCGAACGCCGCGGCGGCGCGCGGCACGTGGAACGCGTGGGTCACGAGCAGCACGCGCCCGACGCCGCCCGCGCGCAGCAGCGCCGCGGCCTCGCGCGCATTGCCGGCCGTCGTGCGCGCACGGTCGTCGAACCAGCGCACGTCGACGCCGAACTCGCGGCGCAGCACGTCGCGCATCATCTGCGCCTCGCCGGGGCGATCGTCGACCGGGGCCGCGCCGGTGACGAGCACCGGCAGCCCGGTCGCCTTGGCGAGGTGGGCGCCGTAGCGCACGCGCTGCAGCGTGAAGACGCCGAGCGTGTCGCCGCCCCACTCGACGGCCCCGCGCGCCACGCCGCCGCCGAGGATCACGACCGCCTGCGCCCCCTCGGTCGCCCGCGGCTTCAACGGCGGCGGCTCGAGGCGCGACATCAGCCAGAACGCGGTGGCCGGCAGGCTCAGCGCGAGCAGCGCGGCGAGGCTCGCGCCGGCGAGCGCGTGGCCGAGCCGGCGGCGCCGGCGCGCGATGGCGAGCCCCAGCAGCGCCAGCAGCACCAGCGACACCGGCGGCACGACGACGCCGCCGGCGAGGTACGTCAGGCTGAGCGTCGAGTCCATCGCCGGCAGTGTCGCAAAGCGGCACGCGGCCGCCGCCGGCGCGTCGGCGGGTCAGCCGCTGCTCGCCCGCCACTCACCCGCCACTGAGCGCCTGCACGATCGCGACGTCGTCGCCCGCGGCGATCGGGTGGCCGAGGTCGTGCACCGCACGCCCGTCGACGAACACGCGCATGTGCGGCCGCAGGCGGTCCTGCTCGTCGACCATCCGGAAGCGCAGCCCCGGGTAGCGGCGGTCGAGGTCGGCGAGCAGTTCGGCGAGCGTCGCGCCGCTCGCCTCGACGCGCGCGGCCCGCGTGTACGAACGCAGCGACGTCGGGATCAGGACCTGCATCGGGCGCCGGGTCAGTCCAGCAGCGCCGCCTCGACGGCGTAGATCTCGGGCAGGTGGCGCGCGATGCACTGCCAGCGCGCGCCCTCGTCGCGGCTCGCCCACAGTTCGCCGCCGGAGTTGCCGACGTACAGGCCCACCGGGTCGGCGGCGTCGGCCGTCATCGCCTGGCGCTTGACGGTCCACCAGGCCTGCTCGGCGGGAAAGCCTTCGGCCAGCCGCTGCCACGTGCGCCCGGCGTTGCGCGTGCCGTAGACCGCGGGCCTGCCGCCCGGCGCGGTGCGCGGCCAGACGTCGCTCGCGTCCATCGGGAACACCCAGCACACGCGGTCGTCGCGCGGATGCACCACCATCGGGAAGCCGACGTCGCCGACCTTCTTCGGCATCGTGCGGCCGATGCGCACCCAGGTGCGGCCCGGCCGGTCGAGGCGGTAGATGCCGCAGTGGTTCTGCTGGTACAGGCGGTCGGGGTTGCTCGGGCACAGGCGGATGCAGTGCGGGTCGTGGAAGGTCGGCACGTTGACGTCGAAGCCCTCGACGACTTCGAGCCCCTCGATCAGCGTCGTCCAGGTCAGCCCGCCGTCGCGCGACTCGTGCACGCCGCCGCCGGACATGCCGAACAGCAGGTGCGCCGCGTCGCGCGGGTCGACGACGATCGAGTGCAGTTTCGGCCCGTCGGGCGTGCCGTCCCGCACCGTGCCCATCCACTCGCGCAGCCGAGGGTCGTCGTTGACGGCGGGCAGCGGCGCCCACGTCACCCCGCCGTCCTCCGAGCGGAACAGGCCCTGCGGCGACGTGCCGGCGTACCAGGTGCCGCGCTCGCCCGGAGGTCCGGGGGCGAGCCAGAACACCTGGTCGACCGCCCGGCCGGTCTGGCCCTCGGGCGCCTTCGCGAACGCGGGCGGGCGCTCGGCCTCGCGCCACGTGCGGCCGAAGTCGGTCGAGCGGAAGATCGTCGGCCCGAGGTGCCCCGTCTTCGCCGCCGCCAGCAGCGTGCGCCCGTCGCGCGGGTCGAGCTGCAGGTGGCTGACGACGTGGCCGAGGAAGTGCGGGCCGTCGAGCCGCCACGTGCGGCGCTTCGCGTCGCCGTGCAGCAGCCACGCGCCCTTGCGCGTGGCCACGAGCAGCACGAGCCGGGCCGGCTTGCGTGCCGCGGGGATCTTCTTTGCCGTCGCCATCGTCTCCTCCACGCGCCGCGACCGGTGCGGTGCCCGTGCATTGGTCACCAGTGCAGCGTCACTCCTCGTCCTTGAAGTTCCACGCCGCGACGAGCTGCTGCTGCACGTTCGGCGGCACCGGCTCGTAGTGGCTGAAGACGATCGTGTAGCGGCCCTGGCCGCTCGTCATCGCGTTCAGCCGCGACTGGTAGCCGGCGAGCTCCGACAGCGGCGCCAGGCCCTCGATGACCATCGTGCCGGGCGCGCCGTTGCGCGTGCCGCTGACCTGCCCGCGGCGCGCCGAGAGGTCGCCGGTGATGTCGCCCATCGCCGAGTCGGGGGCGACGATCTGCACCTGCACGACCGGTTCGAGCACGATCGGCCGCGCCTCGCGCACCGCGGCGAGCATCGCCTTGCGCCCGGCCGTGACGAACGCGATCTCCTTGCTGTCGACGCTGTGGTGCTTGCCGTCGTAGACGGTGACCTGGACGTCGACCACCGGATAGCCGGCGATCGCGCCGCTGGCCAGCACCTCGCGCACGCCCTTCTCGACCGCAGGGATGAACTGGTTCGGGATCACGCCGCCCTTGACCTCGTCGACGAAGCGGAAGCCCTCGCCGCGCGCCAGCGGCTCCACGCGCAGGAACACCTCGCCGAACTGGCCGGCGCCCCCGGTCTGCTTCTTGTGGCGGTGGTGGCCCTCGGCCCGGGCGGTGACCGTCTCGCGGTAGGCGATGCGCGGCGGCTTGGTCTCGACGTCGAATCGGTAGACGTCGCGCAGCCGCTCGAGCAGCACGCGCAGGTGCAGCTCGCCGAGGCCGTAGACGACGGTCTCGTTGGTCGTGGCCACGTGCTCGACCTTCAGGCACGGATCCTCGTCGACGAGCTTGCCGAGGATCTCCCACATGCGCTGCTCGTCGCCGTGGCGCTTGGGGGTGATCGCCAGGCCGTGCACCGGGGTCGGGAACGTCAGCGGCTTGAGGTGGATGTGGTCGTCCTCGGCGGCGTCGTGCAGCACGGCGTCGAACGCGATCTCGTCGACCTTCGCCACCGCGGCGATGTCGCCCGGCAGCGCCTGCCTGACCTCGACGTGGTCCTTGCCCTGCAGCATGAACAGGTGCCCGACCTTGAACGGCTTGCGCCCGTCGCCGACGTACAGCAGCGAGTCCTTCGCCACCGTGCCCTGCCAGACGCGGAAGATCCCCATCTTGCCGACGTACGGGTCCTGCGTGACCTTGAACACGTGCGCGAGCACGTGCTTGCCCGGGTCGGGCTCGGCGTGCATGAGCTGCGCGCCGGGCCCCTCGCCGTTCAGGAAGTCGGGCGGGTTGCCCTCGGCCGGATTGGGCAGCAGCTTGACGATGACGTCGAGCAGCTCGGCCACGCCGGCGCCGGTGCGCGCGCTGACGAAGCACACCGGGATCAGGTGCCCCTCGCGCAGCGCCTGCTCGAGCGGCGCGTGCAGCTCGGCGGCGTCGACGTCGCCGTCGTTCAGGTAGCGCTCGACGAATTCGGCGTCGACCTCGACGACCTGCTCGACGAGCGCGCGGTGCGCGTCGGCGACGCTGCCGAAGTCGCTGTGCCCCTCCCGGTTGTAGAAGCAGTCGACGACGCGCTCGCCGCCGCCGTCGGGCAGGTTCAGCGGCAGGCACTCCTTGCCGAACGTGGCCTGGATCTGCGCCAGCAGCGCCGGCAGGTCCACGCCCTGGGCGTCGATCTTGTTGACGACGATCAGGCGGTCGAGCTGGCGCTCGGCGGCGTGCTCCATCATCCGCACGGCCACCGGCTCGATGCCGGTGGCGGCGTTGATCACGATCGCCGCCGTCTCGACCGCCTCGAGCGCCGGCAGCGCCTGGCCGGCGAAGTCGGGGGCGCCGGGCGTGTCGATCAGGTGGACGCGGCAGCCGCCGTGGTGCAGGTGCATCACGGCGCTGTTCAGCGAGTGCTGCATCCGGCGCTCGAGGGGGTCGAAGTCGCTCACCGTGGTGCCGCGCTCGAGGCTGCCGGGCGCGCCGATCATCCCGGCGCGGTGCAGCAGCGCCTCGGCGAGGCTCGTCTTGCCGCCGGCCGCCGGCCCGACGAGGGCGAGCGTGCGGATGGCGGCGATGCCGGCGTCGCCGGCAGGGGCTGGGCTGGGCATGGGGGGTCTCCTCGAACGGGCGGGGTGCGCGGTCCGCGGGCCGCGGGCCGGGTCTCGCGTGACGGTTCGGTGGCCAGCGTACGGGATCGCCCGCGGCGGCACAAGCTCGGACTTTGACGGGGCGCAGCGGCCCGCGCGAGCGGTTACGCTGCGCCGGTGATCGACGACCCGACCGCGCTCGACGCCACCGACCTCGCCGCCGCGATCCGCGCGCGCCGCGTCTCGTGCCGCGAGACGATGGCCGCCACGCTGCACCGCATCGAGCGGCTGAACCCGGCCGTCAACGCGGTCGTCGCGCTGCGCCCGCCCGAGGCGCTGCTCGACGAGGCCGACGCCTTCGACGCGGCGCTGGCCCGCGGCGAGGCGGCCGGCCCGCTGCACGGCCTGCCGATCGCGGTCAAGGACCTGTGCGACACCGCCGGCATCGCCACCACGCACGGCTCGCCGCTGTTCGCCCAGCACGTACCGGCGCGCGACGCGCTGCTCGTGCAGCGGCTGAAGGCCGCCGGCGCGATCGTGATCGGCAAGACGACGACGCCCGAGTGGGGGCTCGGCTCGCACACCCACAACGCGGTGCACGGCATCACGCGCAATGCCTGGAACCCGGCGCTGAGCGCCGGCGGCTCCAGCGGCGGCGCGGCGGTGGCGCTCGCGCTGCGCCTGCTGCCGCTGGCCGACGGCAGCGACATGATGGGCTCGCTGCGCAACCCCGCCGGCTGGAACCGCGTCTGGGGCCTGCGGCCCACGCAGGGGCGCGTGCCGTGCGACGTCGTCGGCGACGGCTACCTCGCGCAGCTCGGCACCTGCGGCCCGATGGCGCGCAGCGTGCGCGACCTGGCGCTGCTGCTGTCGGTGATCGCCGGCCACGACGCGCGCGCGCCGCTGTCGCTGCCGGGCGACGGACGCGCCTTCGCCGCACCGCCGCAGCCGGCCGCGCGCGGCTTGCGCATCGGCTGGCTCGGCGACCTCGGCCGCCATCTGGCGACGGAGCCGGGCGTGCTCGCGGTGTGCGAGCGGGCGCTGGCGCGCTTCGAGGCGCTGGGCGCCGTCGTCGAGCCGGTCGCGCTCGGTTTCGCGCCCGAGCGGGTGTGGGCCACCTGGCTCGCCTGGCGGCGCGTGCTGGTGGCCGGGCGGCTCGCGCCGCACTGGGCCGATGCGGCGCAGCGCGCGCTGCTGAAACCCGAGGCGCAGTGGGAGTGCGAGCAGGGCGCGGCGACGAGCGCGGCCGAGTTCCTCGCCGCCAGCGCCGAGCGCACCGAGTTCACGCGCCACCTCGTCGGGCTGTTCGGCCGCTTCGACCTGCTCGCGCTGCCGAGCGCCCAGGTCTGGCCGTTCCCGGCCGAGTGGGACTGGCCGCGCGAGATCGCCGGCCGCGCGATGGACACCTACCACCGCTGGATGGAGGTGACGATCTACGCGACGCTGGCCGGCACGCCGGCCATCGCGGTGCCCGCCGGCTTCGACGACGAGGTGCTCGAGCGGCCGCGCGGGGTGCCGATGGGGCTGCAGCTGATCGCCCCGCCGCTGGCCGAGTGCGCGCTGCTCGACGCCGCGGCCGCGTACGAGACGACGATCGGCGACCTGCTCGCGCGCCGGCCGCCGCTGGACGCGGCGCCGTGAGCCTCGCGGCCCGATGACGATCCGCGCCGTGCCGGGGGTGGCGGCGGCCGACGTGATCGCGCCGCGGCTCGTGCTGCCGGTGCTCGTCGGCGCGCAGTTCGCCGGCACGTCGCTGTGGTTCGCCGTCAACGCCGTGATGCCGGACCTGCAGCGCGAACTCGGCTGGCCGCCGGCGGCGGTGGGCACGCTGACCTCGGCGCTGCAGCTGGGCTTCATCGCCGGCACGCTCGTGTTCGCGCTGCTCGCGGTCGCCGACCGCTATTCGGCGCGGCGCGTGTTCCTGCTGTGCTCGCTGGCGGGTGCGGCGTGCACCGTCGGCGCCTGGGCGAGCGTGCGCGACTACGCGGCGCTGATCGCCTGGCGGGCCGCCACCGGCTTCTTCCTCGCCGGCATCTACCCGGTGGGCATGAAGATCGCGTCGCAGTGGTTCCCGCGCGGGCTGGGGCCCGCGCTCGGGCTGCTCATCGGCGCGCTCGTGCTCGGCTCGGCGAGCGCGCACGCGCTGCGCGGGCTCGGCGCCGCGCTGCCGTGGCCGAGCGTGATGCTCGGCGTGGCCGCCCTCGCCGCGGCCGGCGGCATCGCGCTGCACCGGCTGCTGCCCGAGCCGCCGCACCCGGCCGGCGCGGCGCGGCCGCCGCGCTTCGACTGGCACGCGCTGGCCACGCTGTGGACCGACCGCCAGGTGCGCGCCTCGGTGTTCGGCTACTTCGGCCACATGTGGGAGCTGTACACGATGTGGGTGCTGGTGCCGCTGATCCTGGCCACCCGCCTCGATGGCGCGGCGCTGTCGTTCGCCGCCTTCGGCGTGCTCGGCGCCGGGGCGCTCGGCTGCATCGGCGGCGGCTGGTGGGCGCGGCGCGTCGGCAGCGCGCGCGTGGCCGCCGTCCAGCTCGGCGCCAGCGGCGCGTGCTGCCTGGCCGCCGCGTGGCTGCTCGACGCCCCGGGGTGGCTCTTCGCCGCCTGGCTCGTGCTGTGGGGCATCACGGTGGCCGGCGACTCGCCGCAGTTCAGCGCGCTCACCGCCACCAACGCGCCGCGCCACGCGGTGGGCAGCGTGCTGACGCTGACCAACAGCATCGGCTTCGCGATCTCGATCGTCAGCATCGAGCTGCACGTGAGGCTCGCCCAGCACGTGCCGCTCGACCGCCTGCTGCCGTGGCTGGCCGTCGGGCCGGCGGTGGGGCTGTGGATGCTGCGCGGGCTGCTCGGCCCAAGCGGCACCGCGCCGCGCTGAGCCGCCGCGCTGCCGCGCGACCGGGGCGTACGATGCAGCGCCGCCGGGCGCGATCGCTCGCCCGCCCTTGGTGCCCGCGCGCCGGCCTGCGCCATCCCGTGCATCCCCCACCGGAGGAGCCATCCGATGATCACCGTCCCCCGCGCCGTCCCCCGCGCCGTCCTCGTGGTCGCCCTGGTCGCCGTGCTCGGCTTCGGCCTGCTGCCACGCGGCGGCGGCCGTGCCGACGCGCAGCCGATGGGGCTGGCGGCGCCGCCGGCCTGCCAGTGCTCGACCCCGACCTCGGCGGGTGGCCTGTCGGTCCTGCACTGCGTGTGCGGCGGTCTGGCGTGCGTGGCGAGCGTCGCGCCGAGGACACCCGAAGGCGACGCGCGCAGCCACCAGCTGCAGTGCGTCAAGTGACGGCCCCGGCGCTGGCGCCGCGCGCCCGCCGGCTCACCGGGCGCGATGGTGTTTCCCTGGCAGTGTGCGTCGCGACACGGCCCGTCAGCGCGTTGCGTGAGCCTCAGAGAAGTCGGCGAACGCTCACTTAGCAGTCCGATTTCGGTCGACGAGACCCCGTCGTGCCTTGCGTGCCCCCTGAACCGGGCGTCCGGGCAGCCGGGGGCGGATCGCTAGAATCGTTTCGATACAGCGACGAGGGCGCGACGAACACTCCATGAAGCTCATCGGTTCACTGACCAGCCCTTACGTGCGCAAGGTCCGCGTCGTGATGGCCGAGAAGCGTCTGGACTACCAGTTCGTGCTCGAGGACCCGTGGGCGGGCGACGCGCTGCTGAAGAGCAACCCGCTGGGCAAGGTGCCGTGCCTGGTGATGGAAGGCGGCGAGGCGGTGTTCGACTCGCGCGTGATCGTCGAGTACGTCGACACGCTGTCGCCGGTGGGCAGGCTGATCCCGGGGTCGGGGCGCGAGCGCGTCGAGGTGCGCACCTGGGAGGCGCTCGCCGACGGCCTGCTCGACGCGGCGGTGGCCGCGCGCCTCGAGCAGACCTGGGCCGGCCGCGCCGACGGCGAGCGCAGCGCGGCGTGGATCGACCGCCAGATGAGCCGCGTGCAATCGGCGCTGAAGGCGATGGGCCAGGGGCTCGGCGACAAGCCGTGGTGCGCCAACAACCACTTCACGCTGGCCGACATCGCGGTCGGCTGCGCGCTGGGCTATCTCGACTTCCGCTTCCCGCAGATCGACTGGCGCGGCGACCATCCGAACCTGCAGAAGCTGTACGACAAGCTCGCCGCGCGGCCGAGCTTCGCCGACAGCGCACCGCCCGCCGCGTGACCCGTCCGAATGATGTCACCATTAGGTGACATCAATTGGCGGCCAGCCCAGGTTCAGACGACGACCGCGGCGCGAGGGGCGGCCCGTCCGGCGCGCGCGCTGCCCGCCGGCGCGAACGACGCCGCGTCGGCCAGCGGCCAGTACGTGGCGTAGACCTTGTGCGGCCAGTCGGCGTCGCCGCGGTCGGCCGCCAGCAGCGCCCCGGGCGCCACCTGCGGCAGCAGGTTCGCGAGCAGCCGCACGTCGCTGTGGCCGATGCGGCGCACGATGTGCTGCGGCGAGAACTCGCCGGGGTGGACGAGGCCGGCGGCCTGCGTCAGTTCCTGCAGCGCGCGCAGCGTGTGGTCGTGGAAGCGGCGCACGCGCTCGATCTTGTCGGGTACGACGAGCGCGCGCTGCCGCCGCGGATCCTGCGTCGCCACGCCGGTCGGGCACTGGCCGGTGTGGCAGGTCTGAGCCTGGATGCAGCCGAGCGCGAACATGAAGCCGCGCGCCGAGTTGCACCAGTCGGCGCCGAGCGCGATCGCGCGCGCGATGTCGAACGCGCTGACGATCTTGCCCGAGGCGCCGATGCGCACCCGCTCGCGCAGGCCGAGGCCGACGAGCGTGTTGTGCACCAGCCCCAGGCCCTCCTGCAGCGGGGTGCCGATGTGGTCGCTGAATTCGAGCGGTGCCGCGCCGGTGCCGCCCTCGGCGCCGTCGACGACGATGAAGTCGGGCGTCAACCCGGTCGCGAGCATCGCCTTGCAGATCGCGAACCACTCCCACGGGTGGCCGATGCACAGCTTGAAGCCCACCGGCTTGCCGTCGGCGAGCAGGCGCAGCCGCTGCACGAACTGCAGCAGCTCGATCGGCGTCGCGAACGCCGGGTGGCGCGCCGGGCTGACGCAGTCCACGCCCGCCGGCACGCCGCGCGCGGCGGCGATCTCGGGCGTGACCTTCGGCCCCGGCAGCACCCCGCCGTGGCCCGGCTTGGCGCCCTGGCTGAGCTTGACCTCGATCATGCGCACCTGCGGCTCGGCGGCCTGGCGCGCGAACCGTGCCGGGTCGAAGCGGCCTTGTGCGTCGCGGCAGCCGAAGCAGCCCGAGCCGATCTCCCAGATCAGGTCGCCGCCGTGCACCCGGTGGTACTCGCTGATCCCGCCTTCGCCGGTGTCGTGTGCGAAGCGGCCGCGCCTGGCGCCGCCGTTGAGGGCGAGGATCGCGTTCGCGCTCAGCGAGCCGAAGCTCATCGCCGAGATGTTGAACACGCTCGCCTCGTAGGGCCGCGTGCAGCCGTTGGCCGCCTGGCCGACCGTGACGCGGAAGTCGTGTCCGGGCAGCGAGGTCGGCAGCAGCGAGTGGTTGATCCACTCGTGCCCGTCGGCGTGGACGTCGAGCTGGGTGCCGAACGGACGCTTGTCGGGCTCGCCCTTGGCGCGCTGGTAGACGATCGAGCGCTGCTGGCGCGAGTACGGCGCCGCCTCGCGGTCGCCCTCGATGAAGTACTGCCGGATCTCGGGGCGCACCCGTTCGAGCAGGAAGCGCAGGTGCCCGACGACCGGGTAGTTGCGCAGCACGGCGTGCCGCGTCTGCCACAGGTCGCGCACGCCGAGCGCGGCCAGCACGCCGGCGGCAAGCACCGGCCACGCCGGACCGCCGCCGAGGGCCCACCACGCGCCGGCGAACGCCGCTGCCAGCACGCACCCGAGCCAGGGCCACAGGCGCAGCGGCAAACGGGCGTCGATGGGGTGCAGCCAGGCGTGCATGGAGCCTCCGCGCGGCCGGCGGCGAGCGGCCGGCCAGCGCGACGACGGTAGCCGGGCCGCGCCGCCCGCGGCCGGCCGAACAGCGCCCGCGGGCCGGCGCAGTTCGTCGCCTCGCGCCGCCGGGCCGACCGCCGCTCAGACGCCGAAGAACGCGCGCAGCGCCGCCGCGGTCTCGGCCGGCAGCTCCTCGGCAATGAAGTGCCCGGCCGGCAGCGCACGGCCGTCGACGCGGCCGGCGCACTGCGCGCGCCAAAGCGAAAGCGGCTCGAACAGCCGGTGCACGACGCCGCGCTCGCCCCACAGCACGAGCAGGTCGCAGGCGATCTTCTCGCCGCGCTCGCGCGAGGCGCGGTCGTGCTCGAGGTCGATGCCGGCGCTCGCGCGGTAGTCCTCGCACGCGGCGTGGATCGCCTGCGGCGTGCAGAAGCAGCGCTCGTACTCGGCGAGCGCGCGCGGCTCGAGGTGGCCGAGCCCGCCGCTGCCCCAGCCGCCGAGCTTGGCGTGCAGGTAGAAGCGCGCG
>CALIDR010000090.1 GCA_938022295.1 uncultured Burkholderiaceae bacterium | reverse complement strand
CGCGTCCAGGCGTCGCCACGCAGGCTCGAGCGCCCTCAGGTAGTGCCCCACCAGGGCCAGCCCGGCCACCGGCGTGAGGTCGTCGTCGAGTTGCTTGACGTCGATGCGGCGCATGAGCGCACATTGTCTGCAGCGCCGTCGAGAAACTCACCTCGGAGTCACCCGCAGGGTGCAGGGCTGTCGAGGTGAGGTCACGGATTCAGGGTGAAGACCGAACGCGTCACCCTGCTCACCACGCCCGAGTTCAAGGCGTTCCTCGCCGAGGAGGCGCGGCGCGAGAACGTGAGCGTCGCCGAGCTGGTGCGCTCGCGCTGCGAGCGCCGTGCGGGTGACGACGAAGCCGTGCTGGCGGCGCTGAGCGAGCAGCTGCAGGCCGCCGTGGCGCAGGCCCGCCGCGCGCTTCGCGAAGGCCTGGCCGAAGCGCAACAGGTGCTGGCCACCCTGCCCTCTCGGCACGTCGAGGCCGGCAGCGCCGGCCAGCGTGCGGCCGCGTCGCCTTCGAAGGCGGCGGCGCGCAAGGCAGCGCGTCGGGCTGGAGCTGCGACGTGAGCGCGCTCACCGACGCGATCGCCGCGATCCGCGAGGCGCTCAAGCTCGCCGACGACGTCAAGCGCGCCGGCGAGACGCTGAAGGAGATCGCGCGCGAGCTGCGCGAGCACGACCGCCGCATCACGCGGCTCGAGGCGCAGTGGGAGACCGCCCTCGCGCTCAGCCAGCGTGCGGCACGCCCTGCGGCGCGCCTCGCGGGCGAGCGCGACCGCGACGGCGCGTGAGTGGCGCGGCGGCGCTCACTCGATCGCGCTCGCCGACTTTGCCCGCTCGCGCAGCTGGAACTTCTGGATCTTGCCGGTCGAGGTCTTCGGGATCTCCTCGAAGCGGATCTCGCGCGGGACCTTGTAGCCCGCGAGCAGTCCGCGGCAGTGCGCGATCAGCTCGTCGGCCGGCGCGGCCGCGCCGGGCTTGAGCTCGACGTAGGCCACCGGCGTCTCGCCCCACTTCGGGTCGGGCGTCGCGACGACGGCGCACGCCATCACGGCCGGGTGGCGGTACAGCGCGTCTTCGACCTCGATCGAGCTGATGTTCTCGCCGCCGCTGATGATCACGTCCTTGCTGCGGTCGCGGATCTTCACGTAGCGGTCGGGCTCGAGCACCGCGAGGTCGCCGGTGTGGAACCAGCCGCCCTCGAACGCCTTCGCGGTGGCCGCCGGGTTCTTCAGGTAGCCCTTCATCACGATGTTGCCGCGGAACATGATCTCGCCCATCGTCCGGCCGTCGGCCGGCACCTCGGCCATCGTCGCCGGGTCCATCACCGTCATCCCCTCCTGCAGCACGTAGCGCACGCCCTGGCGGCCGTTCAGGCGCGTCTGCTCCGACAGGCTCTCGCGCGCCCAGCTCTCGCGCTTGGCGGCGACTGCGGCCGGGCCGTAGACCTCGGTCAGCCCGTAGACGTGCGTGATGTCGAAGCCGATCCGCGCCATGCCCTCGATCATCGCTGCCGGCGGCGCGGCGCCGGCCACCATGCCGCGCACGCGCTGGCCGATGCCCTCGCGCAGCGCGGGGTCGGCATTGACGATCAGGTTGTGCACGATCGGCGCGGCGCAGTAGTGGTCCACCCCGTGCTCGCGCATCGCGTCGAGGATCGCCTTCGCCTCGACCTTGCGCAGGCACACGTGCACGCCCGCCTGCATCGCCACCGTCCACGGGAAGCACCAGCCGTTGCAGTGGAACATCGGCAGCGTCCACAGGTACTTCGGGAACTGCGGCATCGTCCACGTGACGGCGTTGCACACCGCGTTCAGGTACGCGCCGCGGTGGTGCGTCACGACGCCTTTCGGGTCGCCGGTGGTGCCGCTCGTGTAGCTCACGGCGATTGCGTCCCACTCGTCGGCCGGGCCATCGAGCCGCGGCAGCGGCGCGTGCGCCGCGAGCAGCGCCTCGTATTCGTGCGCGCCGAGCCGCTCGCCGGGCCCCGTGTACTCGCCGTCGCAGACGTCGATCACGACGACGTCGCGGCCGTGCTGCTCGCGCAGCAGGCGCAGCGCCTCGCGCATCACGGGCGCGAACTCGCGGTCGGTGAGCAGCACCTTCGCCTCGCAGTGGTTCATCTGCCACGCCAGCAGCGGCGCGTCCAGGCGCGTGTTCAGCGTGTTCAGCACGGCGTTGATCGCCGGCACCGCGTAGTGTGCCTCGACCATTTCCGGGGTGTTGGTCAGCATCGCGCTGACGGTGTCGAGCCGCCCGACGCCGAGCGCGCGCAGCGCCGCCGCCAGCCGCGCCGAGCGCTCGCGCAGCTGCGCCCACGTATGGCGGCGCGCGCCGTGGATCACCGCCGGCAGGTCGCCGAACACCTCGGCGCTGCGTTCGACGAAGCCCACCGGGGTCAGCGCCGCGAAGTTGGCGCGGTTGCGGTCGAGGTCGCGTTCGTAGATGCCCGTCATCGCAAGCCCCCGTCAGGTGGTTCGACCGGCCTTGTCGGCGGCATTCTGCGCCTCGATGCGCTCGCGCGCGGCGCGCCAGTCGTCGTCGCTCCAGCTGCGCAGCCCGTAGAAGTTGCCGCCGGTGGCCAGCGCGTTGCCGCCGTCCATCATGATGGTCTGGCCGGTGAGCCAGTCGCACCGGCCGGGGGCGAGGAGGAACGTCGCGAGGTGGGCCAGTTCGCGCATCTCGCCCGGGCGGCCCATCGGGTTGCGCTCGCGGCTGCGCGCGCCGGGCTCCTCTCCCGGGTTCAGCCGCTTGCTCATGCCCTCGGTCGGGATCTCGCCCGGCCCCACGGCGTTGAGGCGGACGCCGTACCTGGCCCACTCGACGGCGAGCGACTTCGTCATCACGTCGATGCCGGCCTTGCTCATCGCGCTCGGCACGACGTACGGGCTGCCGTTGTCGACCCAGGTCACGACGATGCTCATCACGCTGCGGTACGGCATGCCGGGCGTCCACGCGCCCGCCTTCGCCTGCGCGATCCAGCGCTTGCCGACCGCCTGCGTGACGTAGAACGTGCCGTGGAAGACGATGTTGGCGACGGCGTCGAACGCGCGCGGCGACAGGCTCTCGGTCGGCGCGATGAAGTTGCCGGCGGCGTTGTTGACGAGCGCGGTCAGCCCGCCGCCGTCGAACAGCGCCTGCACCATCGCGTCGACCGCCGCGGCGTCGCGGATGTCGACGCCGAACGTGTCGACGCGGCGCGCCGGGAAGCGCTCGCGCCACGTCGCGGCCGTCTCGTCGCACACCGCCTTGCGGCGGCCGCAGATCGCGACGTCGGCGCCGAGCGCGAGGAACTGCTCGGCCATCGCGCGGCCGAGCCCCGTGCCGCCGCCGGTCACGAGGATGCGCTGGCCGGCCATCAGGTCGGGCTGGTACATGCCGTCTCCTTCGTTCGTCTCGGTGAGCTGCGCCGGGTCGCGACGCCTTCGTGCGTGCCCGGCCGCTAGGCGCCCGCCTTGGCGAGCGCCTGGTCGATGTCCCAGAGGATGTCGTCGACGTGTTCGAGCCCGACCGACATCCGCACCATGTCGGGCGTGACGCCCGCGGCGCGCTGCTGCGCCTCGTCGAGCTGGCGGTGCGTCGTGCTCGCGGGGTGGATGATGAGCGTGCGCGTGTCGCCGATGTTCGCGAGGTGGCTCATGAACCGCGCCGCCTCGATGAACCTGACGCCGGCCTCTACGCCGCCCTCGATGCCGAACGCGAGCAGGCCCGACGCGCCGGGGGCGCCGTCGACGCGGCGCATCTGGCGCTCCAGCAGCGCGTGCTGCGGGTGGTCGGGCAGCCCGGGGTAGTTCACCCAGCGAACGCGCGGGTGGTCGCGCAGGAACTCGGCCACCCGGCGCGCGTTCGCGCAGTGGCGCTCCATGCGCACGTGCAGCGTCTCGACGCCCTGCAGGATCTGCCACGCGCTCATCGGGGCGAGTGCGGCGCCGTAGACGCGCAGCGTCTCCATACGGCAGCGCATCGTGAAGCCGAAGTCGCCGAACGTCTCGTAGAACTTCACGCCGTGGTAGCCCGGGCTCGGCTGCGTCATGCCTGGGAACTTGCCGTTGTCCCAAGGGAAGCGGCCGCTCTCGACGACGACGCCGCCGAGCGTCGTGCCGTGGCCGGCGAGGTACTTGGTGGCGCTGTGCACGACGACGTCGGCGCCGTGCGCGATCGGCTGGCACAGGAAGGGGCTCGGCACCGTGTTGTCGATCACGAGCGGCACGCCGTGCGCGTGCGCGACGTCGGCCACCGCGGCGATGTCGAGCACGACGAGGCTCGGGTTGCCCAGGCTCTCGGCGAACACCGCACGCGTGTTCGGCCGCATCGCGGCGGCGAACGCCTCGGGGTTCGTCGCGTCGACGAACGTCGTCTCGACGCCGAACTTCGCCAGGTTCACCGCCAGCATCGTCACCGTGCCGCCGTACAGGGCTGCGGCGGCGACGACATGGTCGCCGGCCTGCACGATCGTCATCAGCGCGAGCGCCTCGGCGGCCATGCCGCTCGCCGCCGCGACGCCGGCGCGGCCGCCCTCGAGCGCGGCGACGCGTTCCTCCAGCGCGGCCACCGTCGGGTTCGACAGCCGCGAGTAGACGTTGCCGAACGTCTGCAGGTTGAACAGGCTCGCCGCGTGGTCGGCGCTGTCGAAGACGAAGCTCGTCGTCTGGTAGATCGGCAGCGCACGCGCGCCGGTGGCGGCGTCGGGGATCTGCCCGGCGTGGATCGCCAGCGTCTCGGGGCGGAATTCGCGGTCGGCCATCGCGCGGCTCCTGCGCTCAGGCGACCCACAGCGGCCGCCGGGCCGAGATCACGCGCGTGTTGACGCCCGCCCAGTGCAGGCCGCCGAACAGGCGCGCGTGCTCGATCTTCACGCAGCGGTCGGCGACGCTCGCCAGCCCGGCGGCGCGCGCGATCGCGTCGGCCTCGGCGCTCACGACGCCGATCTGCTGCCACAGGCACTTCGCGCCGATCGCCACCGCGCTGCGCGCGATCGGCGGCATGTCGTCGGTGCGGCGGAAGACGTCGACCATGTCGACCGGCTCGCCGATGTCCTCGAGCCGGGCGAAGCAGCGCTCGCCGAGAATCCGGCCGCCGGCGTAGCGCGGGTTGACCGGGATCGCGCGGTAGCCGTGCTCCTGCAGGTACTTGGCGACGAAGAAGCTCGGCCGGTGCCACTCGGCCGACAGGCCGACGACGGCGACCGTGCGGCAGTTCTTCAGGATGCGGCGCAGCGTGGCGATGTCGACGTCCATGCGCCCCGACTGTAGCGAACGGCGCGGGCGCGCCAGAATCGGTGTTCCACCCTGTCGGGAGACGCGATGACCCAGGTCCTTCACCGCCAGCTCGGCTCACGGCTGCCGGTGGCCGTCGGCGGCCACGGCGCGACGATCGTCGACGCCGACGGCCGCACGTACATCGACGCCTCGGGCGGCGCCGCCGTGTCGTGCCTCGGCCACGGCCACCCCGACGTGATCGCGGCGATGCACGCGCAGATCGACCGCATCGCCTACGCGCACACGAGCTTCTTCACGACCGAGGTCGCCGAGCGGCTCGCGGCGCATCTCGTCGCCCGCGCACCGGCGGGCACCAGCCACGCCTACTTCGTCAGCGGCGGCTCGGAGGCGGTCGAGGCGGCGCTGAAGATGGCGCGCCAGTACTTCGTCGAGATCGGGCAGCCGCAGCGCGAGCACTTCATCGCCCGCCGGCAGAGCTACCACGGCAACACGCTCGGCGCGCTCGCGGTCGGCGGCAACGAGTGGCGTCGGCGCCAGTTCGCGCCGCTGCTGATCCCGGTCACGCACGTGTCGCCGTGCTACGAGTACCGCGACCGCGGCGCCGACGAGACGCCGGAACAGTACGGCCGGCGGCTCGTCGCCGAGCTCGCCGAGACGATCGGCCGCCTGGGCGGCGAGCGCGTGATCGCCTTCGTCGCCGAGACGGTGGTGGGCGCCACCGCCGGCGCGCTGCCGCCGGTGCCCGGCTACCTGAAGGGCGTGCGCGAGCTGTGCGACCGCCACGGCATCCTGCTGATCCTCGACGAGGTGATGTGCGGCATGGGCCGCACCGGCACGCTGCACGCGTGCGAGCAGGAAGGCGTCGTGCCCGACCTGCTGACGGTGGCCAAGGGCCTGGGCGGCGGCTACCAGCCCATCGGCGCCGTGCTCGCGCAGCGCCACGTCGTCGACGCGTTCGCGCGCGGCAGCGGCATGTTCCACCACGGCCACACCTACATCGGCCACGCGGTGGCGTGCGCGGCCGCACTCGCGGTGCAGCAGGTGATCGAGCGCGACGGTCTGCTCGCGCGCGTGCAGCGCCAGGGGCGGGGCCTGGCCGAGCGGCTGTGCCACGCGCTCGGCGCGCATCCCCATGTCGGGGACATCCGCGGCCGCGGCCTGTTCTGGGGCCTCGAACTGGTGCACGACCGCGCGACGAAGGCCCCGTTCGACCCGGCACGCAAGCTGCATGCGGCCGTCAAGCGCGAGGCGATGGCGCGCGGGCTGATGGTCTACCCGATGGGCGGCACGATCGACGGCCGGCTAGGCGACCACGTGCTGCTCGCGCCGCCGTTCATCGTTTCCGATGCGGAGTTGGACGCGATCGTCGAGCGGCTCGCCGCGGCGATCGACGCTGCGATCGCCTCGACGGGCGCCGCGATGGATGCCGAGACCAGGCCCCGGTGAAACCCGCGGGTGACAGAACCCTCGGCGGTGAAAGAATTCGAATCCCCCTCGGGGCCACCCCGAACCCCTGCATTCCCTCCCATCCCCGACTTCAGCCAGGAGCACTGCATGCACCGTGACCGTTCCTTCCCCGCCCTGCGCCCGCTGCTCGCCGCCGCCGCGGCGGCCGCCGCCTTCGCGCTGCCGGCGTCGCCCGCGTTCGCGCAGCAGAAGTTCCTCACGATCGGCACCGGCGGCGTCACCGGCGTCTACTACGCCGCCGGCGGCGCGATCTGCCGGCTGATGAACATGGACCGCGCGCGCCACGGCATCCGCTGCTCGGTCGAGTCGACCGGCGGGTCGGTGTTCAACATCAACACGCTGCGCAGCGGCGACCTCGACTTCGGCGTCGCCCAGTCCGACTGGCAGTTCCACGCGATGAACGGCACCAGCACGTTCGAGAAGGACGGCAAGTTCGCCGACCTGCGCGCCGTGTTCTCGCTGCACCCCGAGCCGTTCACCGTGCTCTCGCGCAAGGAAGCCAACATCACCAAGCTCGAAGACCTCAAGGGCAAGCGCGTCAACATCGGCAACCCGGGCTCGGGCACCCGCGCGTCGATGGAGGAACTGATGAACGCGCTCGGCTGGACGACGCGCGACTTCGCCCTTGCCTCCGAGCTGAAGGCCGACGAGCACGGCCCCGCGCTGTGCGACAACAAGATCGACGCCTTCTTCTACGGCGTCGGCCACCCGAGCGCGAACATCCAGGACCCGATCACGACGTGCGGCGCGCGGCTGGTGCCGCTGCAGGGCCCGGCGGTCGACAAGCTCGTCAAGGAGCGGCCGTACTACGCCGCGGTCAACATCCCCGGCGGCCTGTACGCCGGCCACCCGAACCCGACGCCCACCTACGGCGTGATGGCCACGTTCGTGACCTCGGCCAAGGTGCCGGAGGCGACGGTCTACGAACTGGTCAAGGCGGTGTTCGACCGCCTCGAGGACTTCAAGAAGCTGCACCCGGCGTTCGGCGCGCTCGACCCGAAGGAGATGATCAAGAACGGCATCTCGGCGCCGCTGCACCCCGGCGCGGTGAAGTACTACAAGGAAAAGGGCTGGATGTAACCTGCGCCCGTTGACGGCCGCGCCGCGGCTCGCCCGCGGCCGGCCGTGGCCGACCCGGCAGGCCCCACGCGCGGGGCCTGTCTGGTTTTCGGGCCAGCGAACAGGAACCGGAGGAGCGCGCGATGCCGAACAAGAAGAACGTCGGAACCGGCGACGTCGACGTCGCCCAGCTCGCGGCCGACACCGACACCGGCGGCCGCAACCCGGGGCCGGTGGTCTCGAAGCTGATCCTCCTCGTCGCGCTCGCGTGGAGCCTGTTCCAGCTGTGGATCGCCTCGCCGCTGCCGTTCGCGCTCGGCGTGGGCGTCGTCAACGACACCCAGTCGCGCGCGGTGCACCTGGGCTTCGCGGTGTTCCTCGCCTTCATGGCGTACCCCGCCTTCGCCGGCTCGCCGCGCCACAAGGTGCCGATCGTCGACTGGGTGCTCGCGCTGGCGGGCGCGTTCTGTGCGACGTACCTGTTCTTCTTCTACCGCGAGCTCGCCACGCGCCCCGGCCAGCCGACCGACGTCGACCTGTACGTGGCGATCGCCGGCATCGCGATCCTGCTCGAGGCCACGCGCCGCGCGCTCGGGCTGCCGATGGTGATCGTCGCCGTCGTCTTCCTCGGCTACACGTTCGCCGGGCCGTACATGCCCGAGCTGATCGCGCACAAGGGCGCCTCGCTCGCGCGCGCGATGTCGCACTACTGGCTGACGACGGAAGGCGTGTTCGGCGTCGCGCTCGGCGTCTCGAGCGGCTTCATCTTCCTGTTCGTCCTGTTCGGCTCGCTGCTCGACAAGGCCGGCGCCGGCAACTACTTCATCAAGAGCGCGTTCGCGCTGCTCGGCCACATGCGCGGCGGGCCGGCGAAGGCGGCCGTGGTCTCGTCGGCGGCCACCGGGATCATCAGCGGCAGCTCGATCGCCAACGTCGTCACCACCGGCACGTTCACGATCCCGCTGATGAAGCGCGTCGGCTACCGCGGCGACCAGGCCGGCGCGGTCGAGGTCTCGAGCTCGGTCAACGGCCAGATCATGCCGCCGGTGATGGGCGCGGCGGCGTTCCTGATGGTCGAGTACGTCGGCATCCCCTACACCGAGGTGATGAAGCACGCCTTCCTGCCGGCCGTCATCTCGTACATCGCGCTCGTCTACATCGTCCACCTCGAGGCGCTGAAGGCGGGGCTGCAGGGGCTGCCGCGGCGCACGACGTCGACGTTCGCGCAGCGCCTGCTCGCGTTCGGCATCACGGTCAGCGGCCTGCTCGTGCTCGCCGGTGCCGTCTACTGGGGCATCGGCTGGCTCAAGGTCGTGCTGCCCGGCGCGGCGATCTACGTCGTCGGCGTCGGTCTGCTCGCCGCCTACGGCTTCCTGCTGTGGGTCGGCTCGCGCCAGCCCGAGCTGAAGCTCGACGACCCGAACGCGCCGGTGTTCGAGCTGCCCGAGACGGGCCCCACGCTAAAGAGCGGGCTGCACTACCTGCTGTCGGTCGTCGTGCTGATCTGGTGCCTGATGGTCGAGCAGCTGTCGCCGGCGCTGTCGGCGTTCTGGGCGACGATGTTCATGATCTTCGTGATCCTGACCCAGCGCCCGCTGATCGCGCTGCTGCGCGGCCGCGGCGAGCTCGGCGCCGCCGCCGCGCTCGGCTGGAAGGATCTCGTCTCGGGCCTCGAGGCCGGCGCGCGCAACATGATCGGCATCGGCGTGGCCACCGCGGCGGCGGGCATCATCGTCGGCACGGTGTCGCTGACCGGCATCGGCCTCGTGATGACCGAGGTCGTCGAGATCCTGTCGGGCGGCAACCTGATGCTGATGCTGGTGCTGGTGGCGTTCATCAGCCTCGTGCTCGGCATGGGGCTGCCGACGACGGCCAACTACATCGTCGTCTCGACGCTGATGGCCCCCGTCGTGGTCGAGCTCGGCGCGCAGGCCGGGCTGCTCGTGCCGCTGATCGCGGTGCACCTGTTCGTCTTCTACTTCGGGCTGATGGCCGACGTGACACCGCCGGTGGGGCTGGCGTCGTTCGCGGCGGCGGCGATCTCGCGCGCCGACCCGATCAGGACCGGCGTCACCGCGTTCTACTACAGCATGCGCACGGCGATCCTGCCGTTCCTGTTCATCTTCAACACCCAGCTGCTGCTGATCGGCATCACCGGCCCGCTGCACCTGGCGCTCACGGTGGGCAGCGCCGTGGTGGCGATGCTCGTCTTCGCCGCCGCGACGCAGGGCTACTTCATCGTCAAGACGCGCTGGTGGGAGACGGTCGCGCTGCTGCTCGTCACGTTCACGCTGTTCCGCCCCGGCTTCTGGTGGGACATGGTCTACCCGCCGTACGAGGAACGCCCGGCCAGCGAGCTGATGACGCTGATCGAGCAGGCGCCGGCGGGCGAGCGCAAGCGGGTGTGGGTCGAGGGCGTCAACCTCGACGGCAAGGAGATCCGCAAGGGCGTGCTGCTGCCGCTGGGCGAGCCCGGCCCCGCGCGCGAGCGCCTGCGCCGCCTCGGGCTGACGGTGATGACGCTCGGCGACGAGGTGCAGGTCGGCGCGGTCGCGTTCGGCTCGCAGGCCGAGAAGCTCGGGCTCGAGCAGGGCTTCCGGATCACGACGATCGAGATGCCGGCGCAGCGCCCCGCCAAGGAGTGGATGTACCTGCCGGCGCTTCTCCTGCTCGGCGTCGTGATCGCCGCGCAGCGCGCGCGGCTGAAGCGCGAGCCGGCACCGCGCCCGGCGGCGGCGTGACGCGCATCGCACTCATCCACGCGCTCGCGCACTCGGTGGCGCCGGTCGTCGACGCGCTCGCGCGCGACTGGCCCGAGGCGACGCGCATGAACCTGCTCGACGACAGCCTGTCGGCCGACCTCGCGGCGTCGCCCGCCGGCCTGGACGAGGCGATGACGCGCCGCTTCCTCGCGCTGGCCGACTACGCGGTGGGCACGGGAGCGCACGCGATCCTGTTCACCTGCTCGGCGTTCGGCCCCTGCATCGACGCCGTCAAGCGCCGCCACGTCGCGATTCCGGTGCTCAAGCCCAACGAGGCGATGATCGACGACGCGGTGCGCGCGGCGGCCGGCGCGCCGATCGGCCTCGTCGCGAGCTTCGCGCCGACGCTGCGCTCGATGCCGGCCGAGTTCCCGCACGGCGCGGTCGTGCGCACCGCGCTCGCCGAAGGCGCGCTCGAGGCGCTCGACCGCGGCGACGCCGAACGCCACGACGCGCTCGTCGCGCAGGCCGCGCGCCGCCTCGTCGACGAAGGGAGCGCCGTGATCGCGCTCGCGCAGTTCAGCCTCGCCCGTGCCCGCGCGCCGGTCGCGGCTCGCTGCGGCGTGCCGGTGCTGACGACGGTCGACAGCGCGGTGCGGGCGTTGCGCGCGCGGCTGGCGTGACTCCCCTCTCCGGGCGGCGGCGCTCGGCTACACTGGCGCAGCCAGGAGAGAGCCGCGGCCCCGTGCCGGGGCCGCCGAAGGCGCAGAGCCCGACGGGTGACCGCCGGCTCGAACGCTCAGGCAAAAGGACTGGCAAGCGCCGTGCGAGCGGCGTCACCTCGCTGGAGAGAGGCCGCACCCGCGCTGCGGGCGGCCCACCGAAGGGGCAAGCGGCAGGCGCCGGAGGGCGCCCCCGCCAATCTCTCAGGTAAAGCGGACAGCCAGGTCATTCGCCACCGCCGGTGGTTCGTGGATGACCTTCGGGAGCTGGAAATGTCCGCCGACGCACTGAAGACGACCCCGCTGCAAGACCTGCACCGCGAACTCGGCGCGCGCATGGTGCCGTTCGCCGGCTACGAGATGCCGGTCCACTACCCCGGCGGGATCCTCGCCGAACACCGCTGGTGCCGCGAGTCGGCGGCGCTGTTCGACGTCTCGCACATGGGGCAGGTGCGCCTGGCCGGCGCCGACGCCGCCGCCGCGCTCGAATCGCTGGTGCCGTGCGACATCGTCGACCTCGCGCCCGGCCGCCAGCGCTACGCGCTGTTCACCAACGCCGCCGGCGGCATCCTCGACGACCTGATGGTCACCCGCGCGCCGCACGACGGCGTCGACGCGCTGCTGCTCGTCGTCAACGCCGCGCGCAGGGACGCCGACCTCGCGCACCTGACGACGCACCTCGGCGGGCGCTGCCTGGTGCAGCCGCTGCCCGACCGCGCGCTGCTCGCGCTGCAGGGCCCGAAGGCGGTGCAGGCGCTGGCGCGGCTGAATCCGGCGCCGGCGGCGCTGACGTTCATGAGCGGCGGGCGCTTCACGCTGGCCGTCGGAGGCGGCGTCGAGTCCTTCGTCACCCGCAGCGGCTACACCGGCGAGGACGGGTTCGAGATCTCGGTGCCGGCCGAAGCCGCCGTCGCGGTGGCGAGGGCGCTGCTCGCGCAGCCCGAGGTCAGGCCCGCCGGGCTCGGGGCGCGCGACACGCTGCGCCTCGAGGCGGGGCTGTGCCTGTACGGCCACGACATCGACGAGCGCACGACGCCGGTCGAGGCGGGCCTCGCGTGGGCGATCCAGAAGGTGCGCCGCCCGGGCGGCGCACGCGCCGGCCACTACCCCGGCGCCGAGGTGATCGCGCTGCAGCTCGAGCGCGGCGCGACGTTCAGGCGCGTCGGCCTCACGGGCCTCGAGCGCATCCCGGTGCGCGAAGGCGCCGTGCTGCAGGACCGCCGCGGCCACAGGCTCGGCCGCGTGACGAGCGGCACCACGTCGCCGACCCTCGGCGTGCCGATCGCCATGGGCTACGTCAGCGTCGAGCACGCGCAGCCCAACGCCGAGATCTGGGCCGACGTGCGCGGCAAGCCGCAGCCGCTGCGCGTGACGCCCCTGCCTTTCGTTCCCCACCGCTACCACCGCGGGTGAACCCCCGCGCCACCGGAGCCCGCACATGACGACCAAGTTCACCCCCGACCACGAGTGGATCAACATCGAGGACCACGAGGCCGCCGTCGTCGGCATCACGCCGCACGCGCAGGACGCGCTCGGCGACGTCGTCTACGTCGACCTGCCCGAGGTCGGCCGCACCTACAAGAAGGGCGAGGTCGCCGGCGTCGTCGAGTCGGTCAAGGCGGCCGCGGACATCTACATGCCGGTCGAAGGCGAAGTCGTCGAGGTCAACGAGGCACTGCGCGCCGACCCTTCGCTCGCCAACAAGGACCCGATGGGCGAAGGCTGGTTCTTCAAGGTCCACGTCACGCACATGGAGCAGTTCGACGAGCTGATGGACCCGCCGGCGTACGACGCCCTGCTGAAAACGCTTTGACGAATGACCTCCCGCTGCGCCCGCACGACGAATGACGGGCGCACGGCCGGGGTTGTCCGTCTCGGCACCCCTCGTCCACGGCACGGTTGCATTCGTCGTCTTCATCCGTCCTCTTCGTCTTCATCATGCTGATGTCCGCCCTGCCCCCCCTCGCCGAGCTTGAGCGTGCCGACGAGTTCGTCGCCCGCCACGTCGGCCCCACCGCCGACGAGCAGCGGCGCATGCTGTCGGCGATCGGCGCGGCGTCGCGCCAGGCGCTGGTCGACGCCGTCGTGCCGGCGGGCATCCGCCGCCGCCGGCCGATGGACCTGCCGCCGGCGGTGACGGAAGCGCAGGCGCTGGCCGAGCTGCGCACGATCGCGGCCAGGAACCGGGTGCTGAAGAGCTTCATCGGCCAGGGCTACCACGGCACGATCACGCCGGGCGTCATCCTGCGCAACGTGCTCGAGAACCCGGCCTGGTACACCGCCTACACGCCGTACCAGGCCGAGATCAGCCAGGGCCGGATGGAGGCGCTGGTGAACTTCCAGACGATGGTCACCGACCTCACCGGCATGGCGATCGCCAACGCGTCGATGCTCGACGAGGCCACCGCCGCCGCCGAGGCGATGACGCTCGCCCGGCGCAGCGTGAAGGCCAGGGGCCACGCGGTCGTGATCGCCGGCGACTGCCACCCGCAGACGCTCGAAGTCGTGCGCACGCGCGCGCGGCCGCTGGGCATCGAGGTGCGGCAGGCCGACTCGGCCGCGGCGTGGGACACGATGCTCGACGCCGACGACTACTTCGCCGTCATCGTCGCCTACCCGGCGACCCACGGCCGCATCGACGACTGGCGCGCCGACGTCGAGCGCGTGCACGCGAAGCAGGCCGCCTTCGTCGTCTGCGCCGACCTGCTCGCGCTGACGCTGCTCGTGCCGCCCGGCGAGTGGGGCGCCGACATCGTCGTCGGCTCTACGCAGCGCTTCGGCATGCCGATGGGCGCCGGCGGCCCGCACGCCGCGTACATGGCGTGCCGCGACGAGTACAAGCGCAGCCTGCCCGGGCGGCTGGTCGGCGTCAGCGTCGACGCCCACGGCGCGCCGGCGTACCGGCTCGCACTGCAGACGCGCGAGCAGCACATCCGCCGCGAGAAGGCGACGAGCAACATCTGCACGGCGCAGGTGCTGCCGGCCGTCGTGGCCAGCATGTACGCCGTTTACCACGGCCCCGAGGGGCTGCGCCGCATCGCGCGCCGCGTGGCCGCGTACACCGCGATCCTCGCCGAGGGGCTCGCGCAGCTCGGCCGCGCGCCGCGTTCCGACACCGCGTTCGACACCGTGTGCGTGCAGACCGGCGGCGAGACCGAGACGCTGCTCGCCCGCGCCCGCGAGCGCGGCATGAACCTGCGGCGCTTCCGCGAGTGGGGCGACGCGTACGTCGGCATCGCGCTCGACGAGACGACGACGCGCGCCGACCTCGTCGCGCTGTGGGAAGTGTTCGCCCGCCCCGGGCAGGCGATCCCCGACGTGGCCGCGTTCGAGCGCGGCGTCGAGCCGATGATCCCGCCGGCACTGCGCCGCACGAGCGCGTTCCTGACCCACCCGGTGTTCAACACCCACCACAGCGAGACGTCGATGCTGCGCTACCTGCGCGGCCTGGCCGACCGCGACCTCGCGCTCGACCGCACGATGATCCCCCTCGGCTCGTGCACGATGAAGCTCAACGCGACGAGCGAGATGATCCCGATCACCTGGCCCGAGTTCGCGCAGGTGCACCCGTTCGCGCCAGCCGACCAACTCGCCGGCTACGCCGAGCTGAACGCGCAGCTCACCGCGTGGCTCGCGCAGGCCACCGGCTACGCCGGCATCAGCCTGCAGCCCAACGCCGGTTCGCAAGGCGAGTACGCCGGGCTGCTCGCGATCAAGGCCTGGCACGAATCGCGCGGCGACCACCACCGCGACGTGTGCCTGATCCCCGAGTCGGCGCACGGCACCAACCCCGCCAGCGCGATGATGGCCGGCATGAGGGTCGTCGCCGTCAAGTGCGACGCCCGGGGCAGCGTCGACCTCGCCGACCTCGAGGCCAAGTGCACCACGCACGCGAACCACCTCGCGGCGGTGATGATCACCTATCCCTCCACCTACGGCGTGTTCGAGGCCGGCGTCACGAAGCTGTGCGAGATCGTGCACGCCGCGGGCGGGCGCGTCTACGTCGACGGCGCGAACATGAACGCGCTGGTGGGCATCGCCGCGCCGGGCGAGTTCGGCGGCGACGTCAGCCACCTGAACCTGCACAAGACGTTCTGCATCCCGCACGGCGGCGGCGGCCCGGGCGTGGGCCCGGTGTGCGTCGTCGACGACCTGGTGCCGTTCCTGCCGGGGCATGCCACCGCGCAGACGGCCGGTGCGGCGCACGAGCCGGCGCCGGGCCGCCCCGTGGCGGCGAGCGCCCCCCCGGGGGGCAGCGAAGTGCCCGCAGGGCCGAGCGTGGGGGCCGTCAGTGCGGCGCCGCTCGGCAACGCCGCGGTGCTGCCGATCAGCTGGATGTACATCCGCATGATGGGCGCCGAGGGTCTGACGACGGCCACCGAAGTCGCGATCCTGGCCGCCAACTACGTCGCCGCGCGGCTCGCGGACCACTACGACATCCACTTCAGCGGCGAGGTGCCGGGGCTCAAGGGCGGCGGCGTCGCCCACGAGTGCATCCTCGACCTGCGGCCGCTCAAGGACACCAGCGGCGTCACCGCCGAGGACGTCGCCAAGCGGCTGATCGACTACGGCTTCCACGCGCCGACGCTGAGCTTCCCGGTGGCCGGCACGCTGATGGTCGAGCCCACCGAGAGCGAGTCGCTCGCCGAGCTCGACCGCTTCTGCGACGCGATGATCGCGATCCGCGCCGAGATCGCGAAGGTCGAGCGCGGCGAGTGGCCGCGCGACGACAACCCGCTGAAGCACGCCCCGCACACCGCCGCCGCGGTGGCCGCCAGCGACTGGTCGCACCCCTACACGCGCGAGCAGGCCGCCTACCCGCTGCCCGCGCTGCGCCAGGGCAAGTACTGGGCGCCGGTGGGCCGCGTCGACAACGTCTGGGGCGACCGCCACCTGTTCTGCAGCTGCGTGCCGGTGGCCGAAGTCGCCGAGCCCGCGTCGGCCTGAACGACCGCCCACCCCCCGCGATCGGGGGGTCCGTCGCTGGGCCGCGGTCGCGCCGCCGCGGCGATCCTGTTACGGTCGGGACATCTCCCCACGGCCGCGTCGCGCGACGCCCGCCCGATGCCCGACGAAAGCCCTGCTGCCGGTGGTGGCCGGGTGCTGCTGCGCCTGCTCGACCAGCCGCGCCTGACCCTCGATGCGGGCAAGCCCATGCGGCTGTCGGCGCGCGACGGCGCACTGCTCGCCTACGTCGCGCTGCAGGCCCCGGTGCCGCGGCTGCGCCCGGCGGCGCTGCTTTGGCCCGACCGGCCGCTCGACGACGCGCGCAACAACCTGCGCCAGCGCGTGCACCGCCTGCAAGGCCAGACCGGGCGGCGCCTCTTCGCGCCCGGCGACGCGCTCGCGCTCGGCGCCGACGTCGTGCACGACCTGGCCGATCCGCTGCCGGCGTTGCGCGCCGATGCGCTCGCGCTCGCCGGCCGCCTGCTGGGCGACCTGCCCGACGGCGGCGACGACGAGTTCGCGACGTGGCTCGCCGCCGAGCGCGAGCGCTGGCGCGCGCGCGTGCGCGACGCGCTCGTGCAGGTGGCGACGGAACGCGAAGCCGAGGGCCGCATCGCGGAGGCGCTCGTGGCCGCGAACCGCCTGGCGGCCGACGAGCCGCTGCTCGAGCACGGCGTGCGGCTGCTGATGCGGCTGCACCACCGCCGCGGCGACCGCGGCGCGGCGCTCGACGCGTTCGACCGCTGTGCGGCGGCGCTGCAGGCACAGCTCGGTGCGGCGCCGTCCGACGAGACGCTGGCGCTGGCCGATTCGATCCGCCGTGCCGGCGCCGCGTCGCCGCCGCCGGTGCGGGCGCTGCCGCTGGCGCTGCGTCACCCGCCGCGCACGGTCGGGCGCGAGGTGGCGATCGCCGCCGCCGATCTGCGCTGGCAGTGCGGCCGCGTCGTGCTGCTGACCGCCGACGCCGGCCTCGGCAAGACGCGCGTGTTCGACGACCTGTGTCGGCGCTGGGGGGTGCAGGTCGTGTGCCGGATGGCGCCGGGCGAGCCCGCGGCGCCGCTGGCCCTGCTCGGCCATCTGGCCCGGGCGTTGCTGCCGCGCCTGCCGGGCGGCGTCGACGACGAGACCCGGGCGGTGCTCGCCTGGCTCGCCGCGCCGGCACGGCTGCCACGGCCACCGCAGCCGCTCGGCGCCGACCGCCTGACAAGGGTCTGGCGCACCGCGCTCGACGCGGCCTGCCGCGGCGGCGCCGACGCCGTCGCGGTCGACGACCTGCACTGGGCCGACGCCGCCAGTCTGGCCGTGCTGCTGCGCCTGCTGCCCGGCGGCGCCGACGCGGCCACCGGGCGCTGGCTGCTGACCTGCCGGCCGGCCGAAGTGCCGGCGCTGCTGGCCGCGTGGCTGGCCGGCGTGCCGCCTGCGGACGATCCCGAAGTGGACCTGCCGCCACTGGACGAGCCCCGGCTGCACGCGTTCGTCGCCTCGCT
>CALIDR010000089.1 GCA_938022295.1 uncultured Burkholderiaceae bacterium | reverse complement strand
CCCGAGTTGCCGGGGTTGATCGCGGCGTCGGTCTGGATCAGGTGCTCGATCGTCGCCCCGCGCTCGGTGGGCAGCGAGCGGTCGAGCGCGGAGACGATGCCGGTGGTGAGCGTCCAGTCCAGCCCGAACGGGTTGCCGATCGCGAACACCTTCTGGCCGACCTTCAGCGTCGCGCTCTGGCCCACCGGCACCGGCGGCGGGCGGTTGAAGCCCACCCCGATCTTCAGCACCGCGATGTCGTGCGCCGGGCTCGCGCCGACGAGCGCCGCGCGCACCTCGCGCCCGTCGGCCAGGCGCACGAACGCCTCGCTGGCGCCCTCGACGACGTGGAAGTTGGTCACCACGTGGCCGGCTTCGTCCCAGATGAAGCCGCTGCCGGTGCCGCGCGGCACCGAGAACACGTTGCGCGTCCAGAAGTCGCGCACCTGCGCCCGCGTGGTGATGAAGACGACCGAGTCGCGCGAGCGCTCGAACAGCTCGATCGTCGCCCGCTCGTCGGCCGCGAGGTCGCCGGCGGCGGCGATCGGCCGCGGCGCGGCGTCGCCGGTGGCGACCTGCGGCACCGGCCCCGGCATCCAGCGCCACAGCGCGATCAACACCGCGCCGGCCAGCGTCAGCCACAGCAGCCGCGACAAGAAGCGGTCGCCCATCTCAACCCCCAGCGCGCGCCGCGCGGTCGTCGCGGTCGCGCATCAGCCAGTAGACGACGCCCAGCGCCAGCGCCGCCCCCGACAGCGCGGCGACCTTCGCCGGGCCGGTGTCGGGGTCGAGGATGACGAACTTGCGCGCCAGCGCGATCAGCGCGATCAGCACCACGGTGCGCACCTGGATGATGCTCTCGCGGCGCAGCGCGACCTTGACGATCGAGTGCTTGAACTCCATCGCGATCAGCAGCGTCATGATCATGCCGAACACGGTTTGGAAGGTGGCGTGGTCGAGCGGGTTGAAGGCGTCGAGCAGCAGCAGCCGGAACACGGTGCCGATCAGCTGCACCATCGACACCACGACGATGACGGCGATCACGGCGCTCAGCACGAGGGCGATGATCTGCTCGAAGCGCTCGTAGAAGCTCATCACCGCCAGCTCGTCGGCGATCTCGCGCCAGGCGCTCTTGCGCTTCGGGGCGGGCTTGTCCATCGGCGTCATTCGATCACACCTGCGGTGACGCGCTCACGACCCGGCGTCGAGCACGACCTCGACGTCGACGCTGCGCCCCTCGCGCTGCACCTGCAGCCGAACGCGCTCGCCGACGCGGAAGTCGTCCAGCCGGCCGAGCAGCTGGCCCACGCTGCCCACCCGGCGCCCCTCGACGCCGACGATCACGTCGCCGGGCTGGAAGCGGCCGTCGGCGCCGCGCCGCAGCCCGCGCAGGCCGGCGCGCTCGGCCGCCGAGCCGGGCGTCACGCGCAGCACGAACACGCCTTCCACGCCGAGCGCGCGCGCGAGCCGCTGGTTCAGCCCCTCGTCGAGCTCGACGCCGAGCGACGGGCGGATGTAGCGGCCGTGGCGGATCAGCTGCGGCACGACGCGGTTGACGGTGTCCACCGGCACCGCGAAGCCGATCCCGGCGCTCGCGCCCGACGGGCTGTAGATCGCCGTGTTGACGCCGATCAACCGCCCGGCCGAGTCGAGCAGCGGCCCGCCCGAGTTGCCGGGGTTGATCGCGGCGTCGGTCTGGATCAGGTGCTCGATCGTCACCCCGGTCTCGCTCGGCATCGAGCGGTCCAGCGCCGAGACGATGCCCGTGGTCAGCGTCCAGTCCAGACCGAACGGGTTGCCGATCGCGTAGACGCGCTGGCCCACGCGCAGGTCGTGGCTGCTGCCCAGCGGCACCGGCGGCGGGCGGTCGAACGGCACGCCGATGCGCAGCACCGCGAGGTCGTGCGACGGGCTCGCCCCCACCAGCGTCGCCGGCACCTCGCGGCTGTCGGCCAGCCGCACCGTGGCCTGGCTGGCGCCGGCGATGACGTGGAAGTTCGTCACCACGTGCCCGGCGTCGTCCCAGATGAAGCCGCTGCCGCTGCCGCGCGGCACCGAGAAGACGTTGCGGGTCCAGAAGTCGCGCACCTGCTGCAGCGTCGCGATGTAGACGACGGAGTCGCGGGCGCGCTCGAACAGCTCGATCGTCGCCCGCTCGTCGGCGGCGAGCTCGCCGCGCGGCGTCACCGCGCGCGGCAGCGCGCCGTCACCGGCGCGCGCCCACGTCGCGGACGCCGCGACGACCGCGGCAACGGCCAGCGCGGCCGCGGCGGCGAGCCCGACCCGCACGCCGAGCCTCACTCGGCCCCGAGGGCGCGCAGCCGGGCGCGCAGCCGCGCGAGCTCGTCCTGCAGGTCGGCCACCAGCGCGGCCAGTTCGGGCACGGCGTCGAAGTCGCGCTCGACCTGGGCCATGCAGCGCACGCGCCGCAGCGCCGCGGCGTCGAAACGCCAGGCGTCGCGCGGGCCGATGGCACGGGCGGCGACGTAGCCCTCGGCCACGTGCTCGTGCACCCACGGGGCGCTGACGCCGGCGGCGCGGCACAGCTCGTCGAGGTCGAGCCAGACGTCGTCGAGCAGCGCCTCGACGGCGGTCACGGGAGTGAGCGGACGGATCATGGCTTTGCGATCGCGGTGGGGCTTCAGGGCTGGGCCTTCCGTTCGGCCTCGGCGGCGGCGACCTTGCGGGCGTCGAACTCGCCGAGCTCGGCGGCCATGCGCTCGTACAGCGCCTTCGCGCGCGGGTCGAACGCGCTCGGCAGGATCACGCGCAGCTGCAGCTCGAGGTCACCCGGCGTGCGCGCCGGCAACCCCTTGCCGCGCACGGTGAGCGTCTGGCCCGACTGCGCGCCGGCCGGCACGCGCACGCGCAGCGTCGAGCCGTCGGGTAGCGTCACCGGGACGACGGCGCCCAGCGCCGCTTCCCACGGCGCGAGCGGCAGGTCGGCGACGAGGTTCGTGCCGTCGAGGCGGAACCGCGGGTGCGGCCGGATCGAGACCTCGAGAAAGAGGTCGCCGGCCGGCGCGCCCCCGTGTCCGGCGCCGCCCTGGCCGGCCAGGCGGATCATCTGTCCCGGCTTCACGCCGGGCGGGATCTTGACGTCGAGCGTGCGCTCGGCGAGCGTGACCCGGCCCTGGGCGTCGAGCTGCGGGCTGCGCAGCGTCACCTGGCGCGTCGCGCCGCGCCACGCGTCCTCGAGGTCGAGCACGATCTTGGCGTGGTGGTCCTCGCCGCGCAGCGCGAAGCCCTCGCCCGCGCCGTGCGCCGTGCGCGCGCCGCGACGGCGGCCGGCGCCCATGCGGCCGAACAGCTCGGCGAAGAAGTCGCTGAACTCGCCGGCGTCCATGCCTTCGAAGCCGCGGCCGCTGAACTCGAAGCCGGCGTCCCAGTCCGGCGGCGGCGTGAACGGCTCGCCGGCGCGGTGGCCGCGGCCGACCGCGTCGTAGGCGGCACGCTTCTCGGCGTCCGACAGCACGGCGTAGGCCTCGTTGACCTCGCTCATGCGCGCCGCGGCGTCGGGCTCCTTGCTGACGTCGGGGTGGTACTTGCGCGCGAGCTTGCGGTAGGCCTTCTTGATCTCGTCGGCGCTCGCGTCGCGCGCGACGCCGAGCACGGCGTAGTAATCCTTGAACTCCACGATGGGTCCGCTCCTGACGCGGTATCTGCGAACGCGCCGGCCCGATTCAAGGCCGCCCGGCGGAACCGGGCCCTTGAAGCCGGCGCGGGGCAACCCTACATCATCGGCAGCGACGCGGCCACCACGCGCCGCGAGCCACCGATTCGAGAAGGAGCCACGCACATGTTGACTCGAAGCCTGTTTCCCCGCGACCTGTTCGCGGAAATGGACCGCCTGACGCGCGAGATGCAGCAGGCGTTCGACCTCTCGCCGAGCATCCGCGGCTACGCCCGCGGCGGCTATCCGGCGCTCAACATCGGCAGCACCACCACCGGTGTCGAGATCTACGCGTTCGCGCCGGGCATCGACCCCGCCAAGGTCGAGGTCAACCTCGACCGCGGCGTGCTGACGATCGCCGGCGAACGCCCGGCCACCGCGCCCGCCGGCGACGAGAAGACGACGCTGCACGTCAACGAGCGCTTCGCCGGACGGTTCCGCCGCGTCATCAGCCTGCCCGACGACATCGACCCCAACGCGGTCAGCGCCGACTACCGCGACGGCGTGCTGCACGTGAGCGTCAAGCGCCGCGAGTCGGCGCAGCCGCGGCGCATCGAAGTGCAATGACGACGAGGAGTACGACCATGACGAACCAGGAAGTGACCCCCCGCACCGAGACCGCGGCGGCGGCCCCTGCCGGCCGCAACGAGCCGGCCCTGCTGCCCCCGGTCGACGTGATCGAGGACGCCACCGGCATCACGCTGTACGCCGACCTGCCGGGGGTGCCGAAGGACAAGCTGAACCTGCGCGTCGAAGGCGACACGCTGTCGATCGACGCCGAGCTCGTGCTGCCGGTGCCGCAGGGCATGGAGGCCACGCACGCCGAGGTGCAGCTCGCGCGCTACCGGCGCGCCTTCACGCTGAGCAAGGAGCTCGACCCGGCCAAGGTCAGCGCCGAGCTGAACCAGGGCGTGCTGCGCGTGCGGATCCCGAAGGCCGAACACGCGCAGCCGCGGCGCATCGAGGTGCAGGTCGGCTGACGTGTCCGCATCGACGGCGCCGGCCCGGGCCCCGGGCCGGCCGCCGGCTCATGACGAATGGAGGTTCTGCATGAAGATGGATGACATCCGCCAGGGCTTCGGTTCGCTGTGGGAATCGGTGACCGAAGGCTGGGACCGGCTGCGCCAGTCCGCCGCCGGCGCGCTGACGCGCTTCAAGCCCGGCGAGAAGTCCAACCTGCCGGCGCGCGACGACATCGACGACGCGCTGTACCTGCCCGACAGCGGCTGGGCGATGATCGGCGGCGACGTGTTCGAGGACGAGCGGCGCATCGTCGTGCGGCTCGAGGCGCCGGGGATGGAGAAGGAAGACTTCGACGTCCAGGTCGTCGGCGACACGCTCGTCGTGCGCGGCGAGAAGCGCTTCGAGCGCGAGAGCACCGAGGGCCGCTGGCGCGTGCTGCAGTGCGCCTACGGCGCGTTCCACCGCAGCGTGCCGCTGCCGGTGCCGGTCAAGGGCCACGAGGCACGCGCCACCTACCGCAACGGCGTGCTGCGCGTCGAGCTGCCTAAGGTGAACCCCAGCCGGCCGCGGGCGCTGCAGATCCGCGTCGGCTGACCGCGCGCCGCGTCACCGGGCGGTGGCCGCCACGAGCAGCGCCACCGCCCTCGCCTCGATGGCCCGGCCTTCGCCGACCGGGCCCATCTTCTCGGCCGTCTTGGCCTTCACGCTGACCTGATCGACGTCCACCCCGATCGCCGCGGCGAGCCGTGCGCGCATCGCGGGGATGTGCGGCGCCATCCTCGGCGCCTGGGCGACGATCGTGGCGTCGACGTTGCCGACCTCCCAGCCGGCCGCGCGCACCCGCCGCGCCGCCTCGGCGAGCAGGACGAGCGAATCGGCGCCGGCGAACGCCGGGTCGGTGTCGGGGAAATGGCGGCCGATGTCGCCGAGCGCGGCGGCACCGAGCAGCGCGTCGGTGATCGCGTGCGCGAGCGCGTCGGCGTCCGAGTGCCCGGCGAGGCCGCTCGGGTGCGGGATCGTCACCCCGCCGAGGACGAGCGGCCGCCCGCCGACCAGGGCATGGGTGTCCCACCCTTCGCCGATGCGCATCCGCGTCATGCGCCCTCCTGCGCTGCCGCGCGTTCGGCCGCCCGCGAGCGCAGCAGCCGCCCGGCGAGCTCGAAGTCCTGCGGCCACGTGACCTTGAAGTTCTCCAGCGGCGCCGCGACCAGCCGCGGCGCGAGGCCGAGCGCCTCGACCGCCGCCGACTCGTCGGTCACGCCGTGACCCGCCGCTTCGAGCGCACTGCGCAGCAGGCCGAGGCGGAACATCTGCGGCGTCTGCGCCGCCCACTTGCCCGCACGGTCGACCGTCGCGGCGACGTTGCCGGCGGCGTCGGCCTGCTTCAGCGTGTCGGCGAGCGGCCACGCGAGCAGCCCGCCCACCGGGTGGTCGAGGCAGGCGTCGATCAGCGCCTCGACCCAGGCCGGGCGCAGCAGGCAGCGCGCCGCGTCGTGCACCAGCACCCAGTCGTCGTCGGCCGCACCGCGCGCGGCCAGCGCCCCGAGGCCGGCGGCCACGCTCGCTGCGCGCGTGGCGCCGCCGACGCGGGCGACCCAGCCGCGCTCGCCGGCGAAGGCTGGCACCACGGCTTCGAAGCGGTCGTCGTCGGGCGCGAGGACGACGAGCGTGGCCGCCAGCCGCGGCACTGCGGCCAGCGCCGCCAGCGTGTGCGCGACCATCGGCTGCCCGGCGAGCGGCCGGTACTGCTTCGGCCCGTCGCCGCCCGCGCGCACGCCGCTGCCGGCGCAGGGCACGAGGGCGAACAGGCGGGGCGGCGGACGCATGAACCCCGCGAGCTTACCGCCGCCCCTGGCGGTGCCGACGTTCACCGCGCGGGCGCCAGCGTCTGCTCGACGCGCGCGAGCAGGTACGGGAAGAACGGGTTCGACGCCATGCGCAGCATCGCGTCGAGGCTGAACAGCAGCACCCCGCGCTCGCCGCGCGCGGCGATCGTGCCCAGGTGAACGCCGAAGTCCTCGCCCGGCTCGGGCCGCATCCCGTACAGCGCGTCGCCGAGCGGGAACGGCAGCGCGACGTGCGACAGCGAATACACGTCGGGCGGGTACGCCAGGCCGAGCTCGCGCTCGGCGGCCTAGGTCTGCCCGGGTTCGACGACGCGCTCGACGACGTCGGCGCGCTCGGCGCCGGCGTTGGTGACCACCGTCGTGCGGAACGGCCGCGGCCCCTCGGGCAGCAGGCGCGCGATCGCGGTCTCCACGCCCGAGCGCACCAGCGGCCCGAACTGCACCTGGCGGTTGATGTCGAACAGGACCAGTTCGCTGCCGTTGGCCGGCACCTTGTCGTACAGCGCGTGGACGATCGCGCGCGTGCTGACCGTGAAGTCGACGACCGACTGGAACGTCAGCACCGGCGGCAGGCCGGCGATGCGGCCGTTGCGCGCCGCCGCGTCGATCTGCCGCTGCAGCGTGCGCGCGACGAGCGACGACTGCCGCGCGCCGTTGACCGGGAACGAGTTGTACTTGAACGGGTTGAACTCGGGCACCACGTCGAGCCACGCCGCCTTCGCGAAGCGCGGCACGACCGCCGGCCAGCCGATGATGCCGGCGAAGCGCGCCAGGCTCGTGATGCCGATCATCGGCGCGATCAGCACGACGCGGTCGGGGCGGCGCAGCGCCGGGTCCTCGAGCGCGTCGAGGACGTACTTCATCGCCAGCGCGCCGCCGTTGGAGAACCCCACGAGGTGCAGCGGCACGTCGTCGCCGGCCAGGCGGCGCGCCTCGCGCACCGCCAGCCGCGTCGCCTCGCGCCAGTCCTCCCACTGCACCTCGGCCAGCGCCGCAGGCACCGTGCCGTGCCCCGGCAGCCGGATCGCGACCGCGACCCAGCCGAGCTCGCGATAGCGGCGCGCGATGTGGCGCAGGCTGTATGGCGAGTCCGTCAGCCCGTGCAGGAACACCGCCGCGCCGCGCGGTGCGCCGTCGGGCACCAGCACGTACGAGCGGTTCCAGTCCTGCGCGAAGCGCCCGCGGTAGATCGGGCTGCCGTCGAAATAGCGGTTCGACGGCACGCGCGCCGCCGGCCCGAGCTTGGCCGTCACCTGGTCGCGCACCTGGGCGAAGGCCTTCGCCTCGGCGGCCAGGTAGCCCTCCCAGTCGGTGTTGGCGAGCTGCCGGGCGTCGAGCTCGTCGGGGACGAACCGGTGCCACGGTTCGAGCGGCGCGCCGCGCTGCGAGTCGACCGCGCGCACGACGAGCACCGTCGCCAGCACCACGCCGAGCACGAGCCCGGCGCGCTTCAGCCACGTCCACATCGTCGATCTCACGCCGGCACCTCGTCGGGGCGCAGCGTAGCGACGCCGCGCCCGCCCGGCAACCGGGGCGCCCCCTCCCGGCCGAGGTTGGAGGGGTTCCTCCAACTGCGGTGGCCAGCGGGGATTACGATGCGTGCATGAAGATCGTCGACGCCCCCACCGAACTCGTCCAGCGCTTCGAGCGCGTCCGCGCAGCCTGCACCGCGCACCCGTTCCCAAGCTGGAACGAACGCGCGGACCGCCTGCGGCGGCTCGAGAAGATGCTCGTCGCACAGGAGGAAGAGATCGCGCGCGCGATCGACGCCGATTTCGCCGGTCGCCCGCGTTTCGAGACCGACATCGCCGAGGTCTGGCCGAGCCTCGAGGAGGTCAAGATCGCCCGCCGTCAGGGCAAGGACTGGATGAAGCCGCGCCGCGCGCCGGTGGCCAAGTGGTTCCTGCCCGCCGGGGCCGAGGTGCTGCCGCAGCCGCTGGGCGTCGTCGGCATCGTCGTGCCGTGGAACTATCCGCTGTTCCTCGCCGTCGCGCCGATGGCCGCCGCGATCGCCGCCGGCAATCGCGTGATGGTCAAGATGTCGGAATACACGCCGCGCTTCTCGGAGTTCTTCGCCGAACTGTGCTGCGACGTCTTCGCCGCCGAGGAGGTCGACGTCGTCACCGGCGACGCGTCGGTCGCC
>CALIDR010000088.1 GCA_938022295.1 uncultured Burkholderiaceae bacterium | reverse complement strand
CGCAGCTTCGCGCTGCCCAGGCGCAGCGCCACGCCGGTGCTCAGGATGTCGATCATCACCAGGTGCAGCAGCCGCGACACCATCGGGCTGTAGCGGTCGTAGTCCTCGGGGTGGTCGGCGGCGAGCAGGATCTGGTTCGCGCCGGCGGCCAGCAGCGCCAGCGGCGAGCCGCTGGCGGTGATCAGGATCGACGTCGCGCCGCGGCGGCGCACGATCTCGGCGACGTCGAGCAGGTCGCGGCTGCGCCCCGAGTTGCTGATGATCACGGCGACGTCGCCGGGCTGCAGCATCGTCGCGCTCATCACCTGCACGTGGCCGTCGCTGATCGCCGCCGCGCTGACGCCGAGGCGGAAGAACTTGTGCTGCGCGTCCAGCGCCACGATGCCCGAGTTGCCGACGCCGTAGAACTCGATGCGCCGTCCGCCCGCGCCGGCGGCGGCCAGCGCCGCGATCGCGCGCTCGTAGGCCGCGCCGGCGGCGCTGTTGCGATACTTCAGCAGCGCGGCCACGGCGTTGTCGACGATCTTGACGACGAGGTCGGCCGGCTTGTCGTCGTCGTCGACCGCGAGGTGGACGAACGGCACCCCTTCGTTGACGGTGCCGGCGAGCTTGCGCTTGAAGTCCGCCAGCCCGTCGTAGCCGACGCTGCGGCAGAAGCGCACGACGGTGGGCTTGCTGACGTGCGCGCGTTCGGCGAGGTCGCCCACCGGCTGGCTCGCAAAGGCGCGCGGGTCGGCGAGCACCAGCCGGGCGACGCGCTGCTCGGCGGGCGACAGCGCCGGCAGCGAGGCGCGGATGCGGTCGAGCATGGTTGCGGTTCCCCCTCCTGCTGCGGCCGGGCTATTCCTCTTCGTCCCACGTGAAGCCGTCGCGCGCGACGAGCGCGCTCGACGCCGGCGGGCCCCAGGTGCCGGAGGCGTAGGGCCGCGGGCCGGTGGCGTCGCGCGCCCACGCGTCCAGGATCGGCTCCACCCAGCGCCACGCCTGCTCCTGCTCGTCGCTGCGCACGAAGAGGTTCAGCCGGCCGGCGATGGCGTCCAGCAGCAGCCGCTCGTAGGCGCCGACGCGGTCGCTCGGGAACGCCTTGTCGAAGTCGAGGTCGAGGCTCACCGGGCTCAGCGTCTCGGTGCTGCTGCTGCACTTGGCGGCCAGCAGGTGCAGCTCGAGCCCGTCCTCGGGCTGCAGCTTGATGACGAGCTTGTTGGCCCGCGTCGTGCCGGGGAAGATCGGGTGCGGCACCGGGCGGAAGCGCACCACGATGTGGGCGTCGCGCGCGGCCAGCCGCTTGCCGGTGCGCAGGTAGAACGGCACGCCGGCCCAGCGCCAGTTCTGCACCTCGGTGCGCAGCGCGACGAACGTCTCGCAGCGGCTGCCGGCGGGCACCCGGACCTCGTCGAGGTAGCCCGGCACGGCCTGGCCGTCGACGGTGCCGGCCTTGTACTGGCCGCGCACGACGTCGCGCGCGACGCTGTCCTCCGTGAACGGCTTCAGCGAGCGCAGCACCTTGAGCTTCTCGTCGCGGATCGCGTCGGCGTCGGCGCTGGCCGGCGGCTCCATCGCGATCATCGTCAGCAGCTGCAGCGCGTGGTTCTGGATCATGTCGCGCAGCGCGCCGGTGGCGTCGTAGAAGTCGCCGCGCGTGCCCACGCCGATCGACTCGGCGATCGTGATCTGGATGTGGGCGATGCACTCGCGCCGCCACAGCGGCTCGAACAGCGCGTTGCCGAAGCGCAGCGCGGTGAGGTTCTGCACCGCCGGCTTGCCGAGGTAGTGGTCGATGCGCAGCGCCTGGCGCTCGCTGAACGACGCGCGCACGACGCGGTTGATCTCCTGCGCGCTCGCCAGGTCGTGGCCGAGCGGCTTCTCGAGCACGACGCGCACGTTCGGGCCGTTCAGGCCGACGCGGCCGAGGTGCTCGCAGATCAGCGGGAACAGGTGGGGGCTGGTCGCCAGGTACAGCACCACGGTGTCGGCGCCGCGCTCGTCGACCCACTGCTTCAGGCCCGCGTAGTCGTCGGGCCGCGCGAGGTCCATCCGCCGGTACTGCATCTGCGCGGCGAAACGGGCGAACTCGTCGTCGCTCGGCCGCTTGGCGCGGTCGACCTCGCCGAGCCGCTCGCGGATGAACTGGCGGTATGCGTCGTCGCCGCGCTCGTCGCGCGCCACCGCGAGCAGCCGGCCGCCAGGCGGCAGCTTGCCGTGGCGCGCGGCCTGGAACAGCGCCGGGATCAGCTTGCGCCAGGTCAGGTCGCCGGTGCCGCCGAAGAAGACGAGATCGAAGGACATGCGCAACTCCGGGCGGCAGCGGTTCGGCGGCCGACGGCCGGCCGCGCCGCACCGCCGATGTAATTTTGTTTCATGAGCGATGATGCCCGAGTTTCTTCGGCGGGTCAACGACGCGTCGCGCCGGCGCCGCGCCGCGGCGACGGGGCCTGCCCGGGCGCGGCCATGCGGTGTAATCTGCACTCAACCCGGGCGCGCCTGCGATGAACCAGCTCGACCAGCTCAAGCAGTACACGACCGTCGTCGCCGACACCGGACAGTTCCGCGAGCTGGTGCGCTTCGCGCCGCGCGACGCGACGACCAACCCGTCGCTGATCCTCAAGGCGGTGCAGGATCCGGCGTACGCGCCGCTGCTCGACGAGACGGTGGCCGCCTGCCGCCGCAAGCCGACCGAGGCGATCGTCGATGCGGTGCTGGTGCGCTTCGGCCTCGAGATCCTGAACCTGGTGCCCGGGCGCGTCAGCACCGAGGTCGACGCGCGGCTGAGCTTCGACACCGCGGCGACGATCGCGCGCGCGCAGCGCCTGGTCACGCTGTACGAGCGGGCCGGCGTCGCGCGCGAGCGCGTGCTGATCAAGATCGCCGCCACCTGGGAAGGCATCCAGGCCGCGCGCGCGCTCGAGCACGACGGGATCCACTGCAACCTGACGCTGCTGTTCTCGCTGCCGCAGGCGGTGGCCTGCGCCGACGCCGGCGTCACGCTGATCTCGCCGTTCGTCGGCCGCATCTACGACTGGCACAAGAAGGCCGCCGGCGCGGCGTGGGACGAGGCCGCCCACGCCGGCGAGCACGACCCCGGCGTGCAGTCGGTGACGCGGATCTGGACGTACTACCGCCACTTCGGCATCGACACCGAGGTGATGGGCGCGAGCTTCCGCAACGTCGGCCAGATCGCCGCGCTCGCCGGCTGCGACCTGCTGACGATCAGCCCCGAGCTGCTCGCCCAGCTGCAGGCGAGCGAAGCGCCGCTGCCGCGGCGGCTGGACCCGGAGGTCGCGCGCCGCACGCCGGTGCACGCGCTGACGTTCAACGAACCCGCGTTCCGCTGGGCCCTCAACGCCGACCCGATGGCGTGCGACAAGCTCGCCGAAGGCATCCGCCTGTTCGCCGCCGACGCCGCCCGGCTCGACGCCCTGATCGAGGCGCGCCGATGAAGACGACGCGCTGCGACCGCACCGTGGCCTGGACGGCGCTGGCCGGCCACTTCGAGGCCCACGGCCGCGACTTCGACCTGCGCGAGGCCTTCGCCCGCGACGCACAGCGCTTCGGCCGCTTCGCGCTGCAGGCGCCCGAGGTCTTCGCCGACCTGTCGAAGAACCGCTGGGACGGCGCGACCCGCGCCCTGCTGCTCGACCTCGCCGGCGAATGCGCGGTGGCGCAGCGGCGCGACGCGATGTTCGCCGGCGAGCCGATCAACGCCACCGAAGGCCGGGCGGTGCTGCACACCGCGCTGCGCGCGCCGAAGGGCGCGGCGACGCCGTTCAACGCCGAAGTGCACGCCGTGCTCGACGCGATGCTCGCCTTCGCCGACGGCGTGCGCGACCCGCAGCGCGGCATCACCGACGTCGTCAACATCGGCATCGGCGGCAGCGACCTCGGGCCGCAGATGGTCGTGCCGGCACTGGACGCCCACGTCACGCGCGACATCCGCTTCCACTTCGTCAGCAACGTCGACGGCCACGACATCGAGCCCGTGCTGCGCCAGCTGCAGCCGCAGCACACGCTGTTCGTCGTCGCCAGCAAGACGTTCACGACGCAGGAGACGATGGCCAACGCGCACGTCGCGCGCGACTGGTTCCTGTCGCAGCGCGGGCTGCACATCGAGCGCCACTTCGTCGCCACGACGACCAACGTCGAGGCCGCGGCGCGGTTCGGCATCGAGACCACGTTCGGCTTCTGGGACTGGGTCGGCGGGCGCTATTCGCTCTGGAGCGCGATCGGGCTGCCGATCGCGATCGCGCTGGGCAGCGCGGGCTTCCGCGAGCTGCTCGCCGGCGCGCACGCGATGGACCG
>CALIDR010000087.1 GCA_938022295.1 uncultured Burkholderiaceae bacterium | reverse complement strand
GCCAGCCGGCGCCGCCGCGCCCGGCGCCGGCGGCGCAGTCGCCGCACCACGCACCGCACCACCCGCCGCGGCGCGACGCCGCCGCGCCGCAGGGCCAGCCGTCGCGCCACGGCGGCGCCCCGCGCCACGACCGCGTCGGCGCCGGCCATGCGACGCAGCCGGCCCCGCACGGCCAGCCCAACGGCCGGCGCGATGCGCCGCGCCCGCAGGCGCGGCTGACGCAGCCGAAGCGGTAAGGGCCAGGTCGCCAGGCCAAGCGGCCTGGCGCCGATCGGCGCGGCGGCAAGCCAAGGGGGCGCCGCGCCGTTCGTCGGCGGCAGATCTCGACGACGGCCGCGTGGCCAAGGATCCGCGCGGGCGTCATGCCCGCGGCGAGCCAGCCGAGCACGTCGCCGGCATCGATATGCAGGCCGCGCATGCAATCGGGCGGCCTTCACGCCGCCCGGGGCCGATCGTGAGCCAGGCGTCCTCGATCGCGATGGCGGTGCATGCTGTCCGAGCGTCGATCGTCGGACTGTCGACGCGTCGGGCGTGGATGTGGCCACCGGACGGACGTCGGTATCCGCCCGACCGACCCGCAGCGCGGCCCGGGCGTCGGCCCGCCGAGCCGACCAGTCGACGGCGCGGCCGTCGCGCACGCGCCCATGTCCAGGGCCGCGCAGCCCGATGCCGCGAGGCGCTTCGCGGGCCGCCCCGGCGCCGATGCCCACCGTCGCCGCTTCGCGAAAAGGGCTGGCCCCGGCCATGGCGCCGCGTCATCCCCGGCTGCATCCGTTGCAGCCCGTTACCGGCCCCGGCCCTCAATTGCGGCGGCCGCCAGCCGCAATCCTCGGGAACCGGGGGCAGGTTCGGACCACGCCCCGGCCACACACCCGCGACCCGCACCGGAGCCGAGATGCACAGCCCACCGCCCGCCACCGCGTGCCGATACCGGCACGATGTTTCTGTTACCCGCGCTTACCGACCCGTGATGCTTGGCAACACGGCGCGCCGCTAACCTCCTTCGTCGCATCACCCTCTTTTCGAAATCTGAAAAGGGCAAACCCCGCGAAAGCGGGAGACGCAAAGTCATCGGTCTAAAGGGCCTCGGCCCCAGGACGGCTGGACTGCCAGATTCACAGGCGGCGGGAGTTGGGACCCGCCCCTAGCGCCCGAAGTGCGCCGCTGTCGACCTCGTCGGCTTCGCGACCGTTTCCGGGCGGCGTCGGAAATCGGCACCGGCCGGCCTCACCCCGGGGCTCCAGCCCGCAACCGGCACTGGAGCTGATTCGTGAACCACCGACCCCTTGTGACCACCGCTGCCCAATGTGTTGCGCATGCCGGCCCATCGCGCAGCAGCGCCGGCCGCCTGATGGCAACGGCGGCAGCCGCCGCGCTGCTCTTCGCCGCGGCGGCAGCGGATGCGGCACCGCCCCAGCGCTCCAGCGAGGGGCCGTGGGCGAAGGGCCGCCTGCTCGTGATGCCAAAGGCGGGCCTGCCCGAAGCCGAACTCGGCAAGATCGTCGGCCCACACGGCGGCAAGGCGAGCAAGCTAGCGCAAAACGGGCTGTACCTGATTGAGCTGCCTGGTAACGCGTCGGAGCGGGCCATTGCCGCGCGCCTCGCCCCCAATCCCCACCTGAAGTTCGTCGAACTCGACCAGCTGGTCGAAGGTACCGGCGCCGCCAACGACCCCTACTTCGGCAGTGCGTGGCACCTCGGCCGCATCGGCGCCCCAGCCGTCTGGGATCACACCCAAGGTGCAGGCGTGACGATCGCGATCCTCGACACCGGGATCGACGCCAATCACCCCGACCTCGCCGGCCGCCTGGTGCCGGGATGGAACTTCGTCGACAACAACTCGAACACGTCGGACGTCCACGGGCACGGCACCGGTGTCGCCGGCGCTGCGGCGGCGACGACCAACAACGGCACGGGCGTGGCATCCGTCGCCGGGCAGGCGCGGATCATGCCCGTGCGCATCGCCGATGCGAAGGCGTACGCGTACTGGAGCACGATCGCGCAAGGCATCACGTGGGCGGCGGACAAGGGCGCGAAGGTCATCAACATCAGCTACGACCAGCTGCCGCTCAGCTCCGCGGTGATCAGCGCGGCGCAGTACGCGAAGAACAAGGGCGCGCTCGTCGTCGTCGCCGCCGGCAACCGGCAGAAGGACGAGCAGTTCACGCCGACAACGTCGATGATTCCGGTCTCGGCCACCGACAGCACCGACACGATCACGACGTGGTCGAGCTGGGGCGACTACGTCGCGATGTCGGCCCCGGGTCTGAACATCTGGAGCACGAATCGCGGCGGCGGTTACGGGGCGTGGTGGGGCACCTCGGTGGCCAGCCCGGTGACGGCCGGCGTGGTCGCGCTGATGATGTCGGCGAACCCCGCGCTGAAGAACACGGAAGTCGAGAGCCTGCTCTTCGCGACCACGACCGACCTCGGCGCCAAGGGGCGCGACCCCTACTACGGTCACGGCCGCGTGAATGCCGACGCCGCCGTGCGTGCAGCGCTGGGCATGACCACGACCACCACCGTCGCGCCGAGCGACACCCAGGCGCCCACGGTCGCGATCTCGTCGCCGGTGGCCTCGTCGACCGTTTCCGGAGTCACCGCCGTCGGCCTCACGGCCAGCGACAACGTCGGCGTGACGAAGGCCGAACTGCGGGTCAACGGCGCCCTGGTCGCGACCGACAGCACGGCGCCGTTCGGCTTCAGCTGGGACACGACACGGGTCGCCAACGGCATGGCCTCGCTCGAAGTGCGGGCCTACGATGCGGCAGGCAACGTCGGCACCTCGCCAGTGGTCTCGGTGAACGTGGCCAACGTGGCGCCCGCCGACACGTCACCGCCCACGCTGTCGATCAGCCGGCCCACCGACGGTGCGACCGTGTCGGGGTCGTTCTGGGTCACCGCTTCGGCGAAGGACAACGCCGGCACGGCCGGCCTGCAGATGTCGCTGTCGATCAACGGCACCGTGGTGTCGTCGAGCACGGGGACGGGCTCGATCAAGTACAGCTGGAACACCCGCCACTGGCCGAGCGGGACCTACACGCTGCGCTTCGACGCCCGGGACGCGGCGGGCAACGCCACCACCCGCAGCATCACCGTCTACCGCTGAGGCGGCGTCGCGGGCAGGTGCCGTGATGCGTGCGTCCCCGGGCGTCAGACGACGCCCGGGATGAATCGGTAACGCACATTCGAGGCGTAGGCGGCGTACTCGCCGTCGACGCTGCGCAGGTGGTCCTCCTCGGTCAGCGCGCGCAACAGGTACAGGGCGGTCCAGGCGACGACGGAAGCCACGGTGTGCAGCCCGTCGAGCAGCGACTGCTCGAACGCGGCAGCCACGATCGGCAGCGAGCCGATCCACCACGCCATCTGCTTGCACAGGTACGCCGGATGGCGCACGTAGGCATAGGGGCCGCGCGAGACGATGCCGCGATGCGTCAGGTTGCTCGCCTTCCAGCCGAGCGACACCGAGGCCCAGGCGTAGATCGCCATCAGCGCGAGCAGCAGCGTGTTCAGCGTCAGGTGGACGGCCGTGTCGTCGAACTGCGGGAACTCCGTCGTCGCCGACCCGAGAACCGCTCCGGTGACGATATTGAACGGGGGATAGCACAGCAGCGCGGCCAGCCAGCCCCGCAACGTGGGATCGACGGAGCGGATCTGGTTGCCCAGGCGCGGCGACTCGACCAGGTAGCCGACCGTGAACACGAGCACGTCGACGAACAGGATCACCTGGAGCGCGAACCAGAACCCCCAGCGATCGAACATCAGGCGCAACGTGTCGGCGGCCAGGCCCAGCGCGAGGATCGCAGCCCCGTTATTCAGCGCGCCGGTGCAGAAGATCATCAGCTGGATGACCATCAGCGGCGCGAAGAACATCTTCAGCAGCGTCGCCAGCACCGCGACGCGCTCGTCGCGGTCGAGCCCGGTGGCCACGGTGGCGCGTGGCGCGAGCAGGAAGCGCAGCGCGACGCGGAAGCACTTCAACGACTTCGCCTCGGCGGGGTCGACGAAGAACAGGAAGTACGGCACGAGCAGCGCCGCGTAGCCCGCGGCGGCCGCGAACAGGAACTCGGTGCCGGTGAACGTCGAGCCGAACCAGCGGTACGTCGCCTGCAACTGGCGGTCGTTGTGCGGCCCCAGCCAGAACACGACGCACGACAGGAAGACCGCGCCGACCGACGCGGCACAGG
>CALIDR010000086.1 GCA_938022295.1 uncultured Burkholderiaceae bacterium | reverse complement strand
GCGAGCAGCGCCAGGCTCTGGTCGCTGTGGCTCGCCAGCACGACGTCGTCGAAGCGCTCGCTGCCGTTGTCGGTGGCGACGATCACGCCGTACTCGCCGCTGCCTGGCGGGATCCGGCGCATGCTGCGCACGGGGGTGTTCAGCCGCGCGTCGGCGATGCGCTGGAGCATCTTGTGCACGTACTGGCGCGCGCCCCCGCGCACGGTGAACCAGCGCGGCCGGTTGGCGACCTGGATCAGCCCGTGGTTGTGGCAGAAGCGGATCATCGTCGCGATCGGGAAACGCAGCATCTGGTCGGTCGGGCACGACCAGATGCAGCCGATCATCGGCAGGAAGTACCAGTCGCGGAACTCGTCACCGAAGCGGTGCCCGCGCAGGAAGTCGCCGATTGACTGCCGCTGCTCGTCCTCGGCGCCGCGCTCGGCGATCGCCGTCGTCAGGCGGTTGAAGCGCAGGATCTCGGCCAGCAGCCGCCAGAACCGCGGGCGCAGCAGGTTGGCGCGCTGCGCGAACACCGTGTTCAGGTCCGACCCGCTCCACTCGAGCGGCAGGTCGGGCACCTGGACCGAGAACGACATGTCCGACGGCGCGAGCGGCACGCCGAGTTCGCCGAGCAGCGCGAGCAGGTTCGGGTACGTGCGCTCGTTGAGGACGAGAAATCCGGTGTCGACGCCGTGGGTCACCCCGTCGAGCGTCACGTCGACGGTGTTCGTGTGGCCGCCGAACCAGGGGCTGGCCTCGAACAGCGTCACCCGCGCCTCGCGCGCGAGGTGCCACGCCACGGAAAGCCCCGAGATGCCCGAGCCGACGACGGCGACGCGGCGCATCGGTCAGGCCCCCGCCAACGCGAACGGGGCACCCGCGTGGGTGCCCCGTCGAATAAAGGCTGCTGTGGACCGCCCCGAAGCGAAGGAGGGAGGGAGGAGGGAGGAGGAGAGACGCTTCGGGATTTCGACCGGCGGGGCCGGCGGGTGACACAGCAGGAAAACCTCGTCGTGGCCGAAAGCATTGCCGACCACACGCAGGCTTTGAAGGCCCGGGTGCCGGCGAGTTCCCTGGACACGCACAGTTTTCGCCACCATCGGCGCGATGCGCATCGGGACTAAATCGGCAGAATGTGAACTCATGAGTTCATATTCTTCCGTGGCGGTCTACCTGGTGGCAAGCAGGCGTTCGATCTCCCTCACGACAGGTCGGGATTGCGGGTCGACGGCGCTGCCGAAGCTCAGCACCTCGTCGCCGTTGCGCGCGATCAGGTACTTGTGGAAGTTCCAGGTGGGCGCCTCGCCGGTGCGCGCGGCCAGCGCCTTGAAGACCGGGTTCGCCTGGGCGCCGCGCACCGACGACTTGGCGAACATCGGGAACCGGACGTCGAACGTGTTCTCGCAGAACTCGGCGATCTCGGCGTTGCTGCCCGGCTCCTGGCGCCCGAAGTCGTTCGACGGGAAGCCGAGCACGACGAGGCCGCGCGGCCCGTACTTGCGGTTCAGCGCCTCGAGGCTCTTGTACTGGCCGGTGTAGCCGCAGTAGCTCGCCGTGTTCACGACGAGCACGACCTGGCCCGCATAGGCGCACAAGTCCACCGGCCGTTCGTCCTGCAGCCGGGGCTGCCGGTGGTCGAGCAGCGGCGGACAGGCCGGCGCTGCCGCGGCCGGTGTCAGGACGGCGATGCCAGCCACGAACGTGGCAGCCCGCATCAGGCGCGCAGCGGCCGGGGCGAGGCGGCGGGTGGCGTTCGTCATCGGTTCCCCTTTGTCTTGTGCAAACGTGGCAACGCTGGCTATATTAGGCGAGGCGGAAAGCCGAGGTGTCGGCACTGCCGCGGCAGGTCTGTCCAGGACACGGCCGGCGGTGGCATCCCGTCGAAGCGCGCGGAGCTGCAGGTGAACGACCGTTTCGCGTCCCGACCGTTGCTGTTGTCGATCGCCGCGGTCGAGCGCGACACCGGCCTCAGCAAGGACACGCTGCGCGTCTGGGAGCGCCGCTACCGGTTCCCGCAGCCGGCGCGCGATGCGCTCGGCGAACGCGTCTACCCGATCGACCAGGTCGAGAAGCTGCGCATCGTCAAGCGCCTGCTCGACGCCGGGCACCGCCCGGGGCGCATCGTGGCGCAGCCGGTCGAGGACCTGCAGCGGCTGTGCGAGTCGACGATCGACCAGGGCGCGGCCGGCAACGGCGCGGCGGCGGCCCGCGAGGCGGCGGATGTGCGGCGCTATCTCGACCTCGTGCACGCGCACGACGTGGCCGAGTTCCGCCGCGGGCTCGGCCAGGCGCTGGCGCGCCTGGGCCTCGCGCGGTTCGTCGCCGAGGTCGTCGTGCCGCTGAACACGCTCGTCGGCGACGCGTGGATGCGCGGCCAGCTCGAGGTCTTCGAGGAGCACATGGTCACCGAGTCGGTGCAGGTCGTGCTGCGTCACGCGCTGGCGAGCCTGCCCGAGGCGGCCGCCGACGCCCGACCCGCCGTGCTGCTGACGACGTTTCCCGGCGAGCCGCACGGCCTCGGGCTGTTGATGGCCGAGGCCGCGCTCGCCGTCGAGGGCTGCCGCTGCGTGTCGCTGGGCGTGCAGACGCCGGTGTGGGACATCGTGCTCGCGGCGCAGGCGTACGCGGTGGACGTCGTCGCGCTCGGCTTCACCGCCAGCGTGAACCCCAACCACGTGCTCGACGGGCTGGCCGAACTGCGCGCCAAGCTGCCGGCGACGGTGGCGCTGTGGGCCGGGGGCGCGGTGCCGGTGCTGCAGCGGCGCGAGATCGACGGCGTGCAGCCGGTGCCCACGCTCGACGCGCTCGGCGGCGCCTTGCAGGCCTGGCGCGCCGTCGATCTCGCGCCGCT
>CALIDR010000085.1 GCA_938022295.1 uncultured Burkholderiaceae bacterium | reverse complement strand
CGTGCTGCCGAGCAGCCACATCAGCAGGAAGAACGCCATCATCGCGGTCACGAAGTCGGCGTAGGCGATCTTCCACGCGCCGCCGTGGGCGCCGTGGCCGCCCTTCTTGACGCGCTTGATGATGATCGGCTGCAGCTTCTTGGCGTCACCGGCCATGGGCGGCCTCCGGCCTCGGACGACGGACGACCGCCGCTGCGCGGCCCGACGAGCGACGGCCCGCCCACCGTCGCACGGCGGCCCTCATCGGCGCGCCAGCGCCGTCATCCGTCATTTCTTGCCTTTCACGTGGCCTTCGAGCTCGGCGAAGCTCGGGCGCTCGGTCGAGTACAGCACCTTGCGGCCGAACTCGACGGCCACCTGCGGCGCATAGCCCTGCATGCTCGCCAGCAGCGTGGTCTTGATGCACTGCAGCTCCTTGCCCTGCTCGTCGACCTTCTGCTCGAGCAGGCCGGCCAGCGGCTCCGCGAACGCGTAGGCGAGCAGGATGCCGAGGAACGTGCCGACCAGCGCCGAGCCGATCATGCCGCCGAGCACCGCCGGCGGCTGGCCGACCGAGCCCATCGTGTTGACGACGCCGAGCACGGCGGCGACGATGCCGAAGGCCGGCAGGCCGCCGGCCAGCCGCTGCAGCGCCGCCACCGCGGCGTGCGCCTCGTGGTGATGCGTCTCCATCTCGCTGTCCATCAGCGACTCGATCTCGTGCGCGTTGAGGTTGCCCGAGACCATCATGCGCAGGTAGTCGGTGACGAACTCGACGACGTGGTGGTCGGCCGCGATGTTGGGGTACTTCTGGAAGATCGGCGAGTTCTCGGGCTGCTCGACGTCGTTCTCGATCGACATCAGCCCTTCCTTGCGCGCCTTCTGCAGCAGGTCGTACATCAGCGCCATCAGCTCCATGTAGCGCTCCTTGGTGTACTTGCTGCCCTTGAAGCACTGCGCGAGCCCCCGCATCGTCGCCTTCAGCACCTTGGGCGGGTTGGTGGCGACGAAGGCGCCGAGCGCGGCGCCGCCGATGGCGGCCATCTCGAACGGCAGCGCCTTCATGACGACGCCGATGTTGCCGCCGTGCGCGATGAAGACGCCGAACACGGCGGCCAGCGCGACGACCCAGCCGATGATGACGAACATGTGGAGTGCGGTGCGAAGGTCTGCGGCCGTTATCGGCGCCGCCCGGCGCCGACTTGAACGCGGCCGCCTCGCCCCGCGCGGGCGAAAAAAAGGCGGGCCGCGAGGGGCCCGCCGTAAAGCACAGAGGACTGTGCCAGGAGGAGACAGCGCAGATTCGAACCGTCGATGCCCTCTTTATCGGGCGATCGGCTGGCGGCTCGAGGCCCGCCGGCCGCAGCGGGTGTTCAATGCGCCACGCTTTGCGCCGCTTCGGCCTCGTCGCGCGGCGCGCCGAGCTGCAGCGTGCCGCTGGCGCGCCCCTTGCCGGCGCGCGCCGGCGGGTTGCACAGGCCGCAGACGTAGTGCTTGGCGATCTCGTGCGGATGGGTCACGAAGTGGCCGCCGCACTTGCGGCACTTCGTCATCGTCAGCATCCCGTTGTCGACGAACTTGACGAGCCGCCACGCGCGCGTGACCGACAGCATCGGCTCGAGCCCCTGCGACTGCGTCTGCTCGAGGTACAGGCGGTAGGCCTTGATGACGGTGTCGATCTCGTCGAGCACCGCGACCTTGTTCAGGTACTCGTGGATGTTCAGGAACAGGCTGGCGTGGATGTTGGGCTGCCAGGTCATGAACCAGTCGGTCGAGAACGGCAGCTGGCCCTTGCTCGGACTCTTCCCCGCGACCTCCTTGTACAGGCGCAGCAGCCGCTCGTAGCTGAGGTCGGTCTCCGACTCCAGCACCTGCAGCCGGGCGCCGAGCTGGATCAGCGCCACCGCGCGCTCGATCTGCTTGGCTTCGGTGAGGATGCTCTTGATGCGGGCCATGGCGGGTTCCTCCTGTTCGTGCGGGTCGCGGCGCGGGCGGCAGGGCTCAGGCGGCTTCCTGGTGGCGCCCGGCCATCAGGATCGACGCGTGCAGCCGGCCGACGCTGTCGTTGGCGGCGCTCTTGCCGTGGCTCGTCAGCAGGCTCCACACCAGCTCGTCGTCCATCCGGAAGCGGCACAGCAGCGTGCTGCCCGAGGCGATCTTCATCATCTGCGCCGGCGTCAGCGCGGCGAGCATCGTCGCCGTGTCCTCCGACACGCCGAGGCGGAACAGCGCCTGCTCGCGGTCGCTGCGGATCAGGCTCTGCGCGAGCATCAGGTACGACAGGTTGGCTTCGCGGATCTCGGCGAGGATCTGGTCGGCGTTCATCGGGGGCTCCTGTGGGCAAGGGGTTGGTGACGGTGTGAAACGGACTGTAGAAAAGCGATCAGCCGGCCGTTATCAGGGCAGTTCGGTCGCTTGAGTCCCGATTCGTCTGTCGGTGTTGTCGGACGGATTCCTACACGGCGTCGCCTCCACCGACGGCGCCCGTGCGGCCTCGGCACGCAGCCACTCGCCGCAAGACGGCCGCCGGCGCGCCGAAGCCGGCGCGAAGGGCCGGCCGGGGCCGGCGCGCACCACGGCTGCCGTGACAAGGTGCCGACGAAATAGCCTTGACATGGCCCTCAAGTCCGGGTCAAGGCCGACCGAAATCGCAGGCAACGGCGCCGGCCCACCGGCACCGGGGTCCGGAACAGCCGGCCGCGACGCGACGGGGACGGGGCGCCAGCCGCCCACTCCGTGACGCCGGGGAGACTGCCGCCGGGCGCAGTCCGCGGCAGCACGCGGACGCGGCGTGCGCGGGGCACGGGGCCCCGCCGCGCTGGGGCCAAGCCGGCGTCGGCCGGGAGTCACTTCACCGCAACGGAGAGTTTCAAGATGGGCATGACGATCAACACCAACCTGATGTCGCTGAACGCCCAGCGCAACCTGAGCGCGACGCAGGGCAGCCTGGCCACCGCGATGCAGCGCCTGTCGTCGGGCCTGCGCGTCAACAGCGCCAAGGACGATGCCGCGGGCCTGGCCATCGCCGAGCGGATGAACGCCCAGGTGCGCGGCATGAACGTCGCGATCCGCAACGCCAACGACGCGATCTCGCTGGCGCAGACGGCCGAAGGCGCCCTCGGCAAGGTCGGCGACGCCCTCCAGCGCATGCGCGAACTCGCCGTGCAGGCGGCCAACGCCTCGAACAGCGGCGAGGACCGGACCAACCTCGACGCCGAGTACCAGCAGCTGGCAGCCGAGGTCACGCGCGTTCTGACCGGCACCACGTTCAACGGCGTGAACCTGCTCAGCACGGACGAAACCCTGACGTTCCAGGTGGGTGCCAACAACGTCGCGACCGACCAGATCGACGTCGAGACGACCGATCTGACGGCCGGCTCCGGTCTGTCGGCCGCCGTCGGCGGTGACATCACCGATGCGGCCAACGCGCTGACCGCGATGGACGATCTCGACGCGGCGATCGACGAGATCACGGCCGCACGGGCGACGTTCGGCGCGGTGCAGAACCGCTTCGAGGCGGTGATCGCCAACCTGCAGGTGGGCGCGGAGAACCAGGCCGCCTCGCGTGGGCGCATCATGGACGCCGACTTCGCTGCCGAGACCGCGGCGCTTTCGCGGGCGCAGATCCTGCAGCAGGCCGGCACGGCGATGGTCGCGCAGGCCAACCAGATGCCGCAGGGCGTGCTGTCGCTGCTGCGCTGATCGCCCACGCGGCCCGGTCGCCGGACCGGGCGGCGCCATGCCGAAGGCCCGCCGCGCGCGGGCCTTCGCGCGTCGTCCCGCGCCACAGTTGGCGGGCAAACACGGCGCTGATCGGCATTTGCCCGCACGCCGCGGCATGGATGATTGCTCCATCCCGCGCGCCGCATCGGCACATCTGCCAGCGGCTGCCGCCTTCACCGGAGAGCCGCGATGCCGCAGACGATCAACACCAACCTGATGTCGCTGAACGCCCAGCGCAACCTGAGCTCGACGCAGACGGCGCTGGCGACCTCGATGCAGCGCCTGTCGTCGGGACTGCGCGTCAACAGCGCCAAGGACGACGCCGCGGGACTCGCGATCGCCGAACGCATGAACGCCCAGGTGCGGGGCATGAACGTCGCGATACGCAACGCCAACGACGGCATCTCGCTCGCTCAGACCGCCGAAGGCGCGCTCGGCAAGGTCGGCGACGCGCTGCAGCGCATGCGCGAACTCGCGGTGCAGTCGGCCAACGCGTCGAACAGCGCCGCCGACCGGGCGAACCTCGACGCCGAGTTCCAGCAACTCAACGCCGAGGTGGCGCGCGTTCTCGAAGGCACGACGTTCAACGGCGTGAACCTGCTCAACAACGTCGCCACGCTGACGTTCCAGGTCGGGGCGAACAACATCGCCACCGACCAGATCGACATCGACACCAGCGACCTCCTCGCCGGTGCCGGCATCATTGCGGTGTCGGGCGCCGACATCCTCGACGATGCTGCCGCACGGGCGGCGATGGACAGCATCGACGAGGCGATCGACGAGATCACGACGTCGCGCGCCGCGTTCGGCGCCGCCCAGAATCGCTTCGAGGCGGTGATCGCCAACCTGCAGGTCGCGTCGGAGAACCAGGCGGCCTCGCGCAGCCGCATCATGGACGCCGACTTCGCCGCCGAGACCGCCGCGCTGTCGCGCGCACAGATCTTGCAGCAGGCCGGCACGGCGATGGTCGCGCAGGCCAACCAGATGCCGCAGCAGGTGCTGCAGCTGCTGCAGCGCTGATCGCGCGCCGCCCGGCCGGCGGGGCTTAAGTTCCCGCGCCGGCGGCCGATCTCGGGCGAATCACCACAGGAGTCGCACGATGGCGATCTCGGCCCCGGGCATCGGCAGTGGCCTCGACATCAACGGCATCGTCTCGCAGCTCGTCGCCTTCGAGCGCAAGCCGATCGCGACGCTGCAGAAGACGGCGTCGACGATCCAGACCCAGATCTCGGCCTACGGCCGCCTGCAGGGGCTGCTCGCGACGCTGCGCGACGCCGCCGCCGCTCTCGCCCGCCCGGCGCTGTGGCGCCAGACCACGGCCACCTCGAGCGACCCGGCCGCCGTCGCCGTGTCCGGCAGCGGGGCCAGCGGCGCCACCGGCAGCTTCGCGGTACAGGTCGACCAGCTCGCGCGGCCGCAGGCGCTGGCGTCGCAGGCGTTCGCGCCGGGCTCGGAAGTCGTCGGCGCCGGGCGGCTGACGATCCAGATCGGGCGCTGGGACGGCGACCCGCCGTCGACGTTCACGCCGAAGGCCGGCACGACGGCGATCGACCTCGACTTCACCGACCCCGGCACGACGCTGCAGCAGGTGCGCGACCGCATCAACGCCGCCGGCGCCGGCGTCACTGCGGCGATCGTGCGCGACGCCAGCGGCGCGCGGCTGACGCTGACCGCGCGCGACAGCGGCGTCGACCAGGCGGTGCGCATCGCCGCCACCGACGGCGCCGACCCGCCGTCGCCGCTCGCGGGCGGCCTTTCGGCGTTCGCCTTCGCGCCCGACGTCGGCCTTGCGGCGATGACGCAGACGCAGGCGGCGGCCAACGCGCTGGCGACGGTCAACGGCCTGGCGATCGAATCGGCGAGCAACGAGCTCGCCGGCGTGCTCGACGGCACGACGCTGATGCTGCGCCGCACGACGTCGGCGCCGGTGGCCGTCGAGCTGGCGAGCGACGGCACGGCGCAGCGGCGCGCGATCGACGACTTCGTCGCCGCCTACAACGCGATCAACACCTTCCTCGACGAGCAGACGCGCTACGACGCCGCGGCGAAGAAGGGCGCCACGCTGCAGGGTGACAGCACCGCGGTCGGCCTGCGCAGCCGGCTGCGCGCAGCGCTCGGCGAGACGAGCGGCGCGTCCGCCGTGTTCGACCGCCTGAGCGAGATCGGGCTCGAAGTGCAGCGCGGCGGCGCGATCCGCGTCGACGAGACGCGTCTGGCGAGCGCGCTCGCCAGCCCCGGCGAGCTCGGCAAGCTGTTCGCCAGCACCGCCGACGCGTCGACCGGCAACCGCGGGGTGGCGCTGCGCCTGCGCGAACTGGCCGACCGCCTGAGCGACAGCGAGGGGCCGCTGTCGAGCCGCAGCAAGGGGCTGCAGGACCGCCTGCGGCGCACCCAGACCGAGCAGGAGCGCATCGAGGAGCGCGCCGAGCGCACGCGGCTGCGCCTGCTGCGCCAGTACCAGGCGCTCGACGTGCGCCTGGGCCAGCTCAACGGCCTGTCGTCGTACGTCGGGCAGCAGATGACGCTGCTCACGGACAACTCGGCGAACCGGCGCTGAGCCGGCGCCGCGGCGCAAGGGCGCCGCCCGGCCCCTCGTTCGGGCCTGGTGGCCGCCACCGCACGGGTGGCGGCGCGTCGACCGCCGCGCACGGCGATGCCCGCACTGGAATTCGCCGCCGTTCACCGTCCTGCGCGCGGCACCGCCGCACTCAAGCCGCCGCGTGGCGACGCCGATAACGGTCTTGTCCGTCACGCATGGGTCATCGTCGATGCACACCGCTCCCCACACCGCCCGCGCGCCGCTCGGCGGCCGCCATTTCGCCAAGGCCTACCAGCAGGTCGCGGTCGCCTCTTCGCTCGGCAGCGCCTCGCCGCACGAGCTGGTGGCGATGCTGTTCGACGGCCTGCTCGAGTCGCTGACGATCGCGCGCGGCGCCTTGCGCAGCGGCGACGTCGCGACCAAGGCGCGCGAGGTGCAGCGCGCGGTGCGCATCGTCGACGAAGGGCTGCGCGGCAGCCTCAACCTCGCCGGCGGCGGCGAGCTCGCGCACAACCTGCACGCGCTGTACGCCTACCTCGCCGGCCGCCTGACGCTCGCCCACCTGCGCAACGACGACGCGCTGTTCGAGGAGTGCGTGCGGCTCGTCGAGCCGGTGCGCGACGCCTGGCGCGCGATCGCCCCCTGAACCGCCGCGCCCCGACCGCCCCCATGACCACCCCCGAACGCCCCATGAGCGAGACGCCGTCCCTGCTGAGCTACTACCAGGCCATCGAACGCGCCAGCGCCGACATGCTGGCCGCCGCGAAGGCCGGCGACTGGGACGAGGTCGTCAAGCTCGAAGGCGCGTGCGTGCTGCTGATCTCGCAGCTCAAGCACGCCGCGCGCGGCCAGCCGCTGGCCGGCGACGAGCTCAAGCTCAAGTCGCGGATCATGCAGCGCATCCTCGTCAACGACGCCGAAATCCGCATGCTCGCCGAGCCGTGGCTCGAGCGGCTCGACGACTTGCTGGCCGGGCGCCACAAGACGCTGCACTGACCGCGGCGCGGCCCGCGCCCCTCTCCCCGCGCGCCATGTTCCAGGACACCCAGCCCGCCCCGCTCGGCGACCTCGGCGCCGGCATGGACGAGTTCCGCGTCGGCTCGAGCCGCGAGGTCGCCGCGCTACTGCGGCGGCTGCTCGAAGGCGGCATCACGGTGATCCTGAGCGCCCCCAACGGCGCGCACCTGCGCTCGATGCTGTGGACGGTCGACGTCACGCGCGACCGCCTGGCGTTCAACGCCGACGCCCACGACCCGCAGGTGCAGGCGATCGTCGATGCCGGCGAGGCGGTGGCGGTGGCCTACCTCGACAGCATCAAGGTGCAGTTCGACGTCGGCTCGCCGATGCTCGTGCACGGCGCCGCGGCGTCGGTGCTGCAGGCGTCGCTGCCGCGCGAGATGTTCCGCTTCCAGCGCCGGCAGAGCTTCCGCGTGCGGCCGGCGCGCGGGGCGGCCGTCGTCGCGCGGCTGCGCCACCCGGCGCTGCCGGACATGGCGCTCACGCTGCGTGTGCTCGACATCAGCATCGGCGGCTGCGCGCTGTTCCTGCCCCCCAACGTGCCGCCGCTGCCCGCCGGCGGCCGCGTGCACGGCGTGCAGGTCGAGCTCGACGCCGGCACCCGGCTGCACGCCGCGCTCGAGGTGCACCACGTGACGTCGCTGGGCGTCGAGGACGGCCTGCGGCTCGGCTGCTCGCTGCACGGCCTGGACGCCCAGGCGCAGCGCACGCTGCAGCGCTACATCGACCTCACGCAGAAGCGCAGCCGCATGCTGGTGGCCGGCTGACCGGGCGATGCGCGCGAGCCGCGGCTTCACGCTGATCGAGGCGCTGCTGACGCTGGCGGTGGCCGCCGTGCTGGCCACGCTCGCCGTGCCTTCGTACGGCGACTTCGCGGCGCGCCACCGCCTGCTCGCCGTCAGCGAGACGATGGCGCAGGACCTGGGCCTGGCGCGCTTCGAGGCCGCGCAGCGCGGCGCGCCGGTGCACGTCGTCGGCCACGCGGGGCCGGCGTGGTGCTACGCGGTCGCGACGAGCCCCGACTGCGACTGCCGCACGCCGCAGGCCGCGTGCGTGCTGCACCGCGTCGGCGCCGAGGACCACCCCGGCATCCGGCTGCTCGACGCGCGGGCGGTGACGTTCGACCCCGCGGGCGTGCAGGCCACCGGCACCCGCGCGGCGCGCTGGCAGCACGGCGAGCGCTGGGCGACCGAAGTCCACGTCCACCCCGCCGGGCGCTCGCGCGTGTGCGCGGCCGGACCGCCGATGCGCGGCGTGGCCGCGTGCGGCGGCTGACCGCACGGCGGCCGCCGGCGGCGCTAGACCTGCATGTTCATGATTTCGGAGTAGGCCTGCACCAGCTTGTTGCGCACCTGCAGCGCGGCCTGGAAGCCGATCTGCGCGCGCTGCATCGCGATCATCGTCTGCTCCAGGCTGACCGCGGGGTTGTCGAGCTGCACCTCGCGCTGCAGGCGCTGTGCCTCGAGCTGCGAGGCGCTGACCTGGCGCAGCGCCTGCGTCATCGCGCTCTGGAAGCTCGCCGGTGCCGCACCCTGCGCCCCGCTGGCGCGCGGCGCGAGCGGCGTGCCGTCCGGCCGCAGCCCGGCGCGGGCCACCGCCTGGGCGAAGTCGAAGGGCTTCAGTCGGACGTCCATCGGCAGCGTGGTTCGCGCTGGCGGCGGGGGGTTCGCCAGCGTCGCCACTGTAGGCCCGGCCGCACCTGCGGCGCTGCCCGAAGTGCCGCCCGAATGCTCGCCTGTTCGCACCATCGTGGGTCCGGGCGGTGCCAAAGAATCCCCGGCGTCAGGTCACGGCGGCCGGCGGCGGCGGCGCCGCGGCCCGCCGCTCGACGATCGATGGACAACGCGCTCACTCCCCTGCCCCCCCAATCCGTGGCCGCGCCCGGCGGCATGGCCGCCCGCCTGGCGGCGCTGCCGTCGCGCTCGCGCCTGCTGGCCGGCATCGGCGCCGCGGGCCTCGTGGCAGTGCTCGTCGCGCTCGCGCTGTGGGGCCGGCAGGGCGACTGGCGCGTGCTGTACGCGAACCTGTCGGACAAGGACGGCGGCGCGATCATCGCGCAGCTGTCGCAGATGAACGTGCCGTACCGGCACGCCGACGGCGGCAGCGCGATCCTGGTGCCCGCCGACCGCGTGCACGATGCGCGGCTGAAGCTCGCCTCCGCGGGCCTGCCCAAGGGCAGCGTCGTCGGCTTCGAGCTGATGGACAACGCCCGCTTCGGGCAGACGCAGTTCCAGGAGCGGCTCACGTTCCAGCGCGGGCTCGAGGGCGAGCTGACGCGCTCGATCGGCGCGCTGGACGCCGTGCAGGCGGCGCGCGTGCACCTGGCGCTGCCGAACCAGAACGGGTTCTTCCGCGAGCAGCAGAAGCCCAGCGCCAGCGTGCTGCTGACGCTGTACCCGGGGCGCACGCTCGACCGCGCGCAGATCGCCGGCATCGTGCACCTGGTGTCGTCGTCGGTGCCCGAGCTGCACCCGAAGGCGGTCAGCGTGCTCGACCACACCGGCGCGCTGCTGTCGGGCCCCGCCGAGGGCCTGGCACAGCAGGGGCTGGACGCGCAGCAGCTGCAGTACGTGCAGCAGGTCGAGCAAGGCTACGTGCGGCGCGTCGTCGAGCTGCTCGAGCCGCTCGTCGGGCGCGACAACCTGCGCGCCACCGTCACCGCCGAGGTCGACTTCTCGCAGACCGAGTCGACGTCGGAACTGTTCGCGCCGAACCAGGGCGGCGCGCCCGCGGCGGTGCGCAGCCAGCAGAGCTCGGAGTCGACGCAGGCCGCGCCGGCGGTGCCCAGCGGCGTGCCCGGCGCGGCGACGAACCAGCCGCCGACGCCGCCCGCCGCCCCGGTCACCGGCGCGGCGGCGCCGCTGCAGGCGGCCACGGGGGGCGCCGCCAACGCCAGCCAGCGCCGCGACCAGGTCGTCAACTACGAGGTCGACAAGACGGTGCGCGTGGTGCGCAACGCCACCGGCACGGTCAGGCGGCTCAACGCCGCCGTCGTCGTCAACCACCGCACCGGCACCGACGCCAAGGGCAAGCCCACCAGCGTGCCGCTCACGCCCGAGGAGCTCGACAAGCTCACCGCGCTGGTGCAGGAGAGCATCGGCTACAGCAAGGAGCGCGGCGACTCGGTGCGCGTCATCAACGCGCCGTTCCGCGTCGAGCCGCCGCCCGCGGTCGAGCAGCCGCCGCTGTGGCAGCAGCCCCACGTGCTCGACCTGCTGCGCGGCGCCGCGGTGCCGGGGGCACTCGCGCTCGTCGCGCTGGTGATCGTGTTCGGCCTGTTGCGCCCGGCGCTGAAGGCGATCGCCCCGCCCGCGCCGGCCGCCCCGCCGCGCGGCACGCAGCTCGACGCCGTCGTCGGCGACGAGCCGGGCGGCGGCGCCCCCGCGCTGCCGGCGCCGCCGAACGTCGCCGAGCGCGTCGAGCGTGCCCGTCAGCTCGCCAAGGACAACCCGATGGCGGTGGCCGGCATCGTGCGCGGCTGGGTGAATGGAGAGGATTGAGCGATGCCGGCCGACGACAAGGGCATCGAGGACGCCGCGATCCTGCTGATGTCGCTCGGCGAGGAGCAGGCCGCCGACGTGCTGCGTCACCTGGCGCCGAAGGACGTGCAGCGCCTGGGCGAGGCGATCGCGAAGATGCACGCCGTGCCGCGCGACCGCATCGACGCGGTGCTCGCGCGCTTCGAGTCGGTGGCCGGCGAGGCGAGCGCGATCGTCGCCGACACCAACGACTACGTGAAGTCGGTGCTGCGCCGCGCGCTCGGCGACGAGAACGCCAATCTGCTGATCGAGCGCATCATGCACGGCAGCGAGATCGCCGGCATCGAGAGCCTGCGCTGGATGGACCCTGGCTCGGTGGCCGAGCTGCTGCGCAACGAGCACCCGCAGATCGTCGCCGCGATCGCCGTCCACCTCGACTTCGAGCACGCCAGCGAAGTCCTCAAGGCCCTGCCCGAGCGGCTGCGCAACGAGGTGATGGTGCGCGTGGCCACGCTCGACGGCATCCAGCCGTCGGCGCTGCGCGACCTCAACGACGTGCTGAGCAAGCTGCTGTCGGTGGGCGACCGCACCAAGAAGGCCACCCTCGGCGGGCCAAAGACGGCCGCCGAGATCATCAACCTGATGGGCAGCTCGGTCGAGACCTCGGTGCTCGACTTCATCCGCGAGGCCGACCAGGACCTGGCGCAGAAGATCCTGGACAACATGTTCACGTTCGACGACCTCGGCACCGTCGACGACAAGGGCATCCAGGCGCTGCTGAAGGAGGTGCAGAGCGAGTCGCTCGTCGTCGCGCTGAAGGGCGCGAGCCCCGAGCTGCGCGACAAGGTGTTCCGCAACATGTCCAGCCGCGCCGCCGAGACGCTGCGCGAGGAACTCGACTCGCGCGGGCCGGTGCGGCTGTCCGAAGTCGAGGCCGAGCAGAAGGAGATCCTGAAGATCGTGCGCCGCCTCGCCGAGGAAGGCCAGATCGTGCTGGGAGGCGGCGGTGCCGACCAATTCCTCTGACGCCACCAAGCGCGAACGCGCGCCGCTGGCCGCGGGCGACCGCCCGGCGCCGAGCTACGCGCGGTTCATCCCGCGCGAGGAACTGCACGGTTTCGCAGCCTGGACGCCCGACGCGCTCGGCGGCACGGCGCGCCACGGCACCGGCGCGTCGCCCGCCGAGCCGGCGCGCGCCGACGCCGCCACGGCCGCCGGCGCCGCCGCGGCCGCCGAGGCGCTGCAGGCGCAGCTGCACGCCGCGCGCCAGGCCGGCTACCAGGACGGCTACCGCGACGGGCTGGTGGCGCTGGACAACTTCAAGCGCAGCTTCGCCGCCCAGACGACGGCGCAGGTCGGCGCGCTGCTCGAGCGCTTCGAGGGCGAGCTCGCCGCGCTCGAAGGCGAGATGGCGGCGGCGCTGGCGCGCACCGCCGTCGAGCTGGCGCGCCAGGTCGTGCGCAGCGAGCTCGAGCTGCGGCCCGAGCTCGTCGCCCGCGTGGCCGACGACGCGGTGCACGCGGTGCTGCTGTCGGCACGCCACATCCGCGTGCTGGTCCACCCCGACGACCACGCGCTCGTCGCCCAGGGGGCGGCCGACGTGCTCGCCGCGCGCGGGGCGCGCCTCGTCGCCACGCCCGAAGTCGCGCGCGGCGGCTGCCGCGTCGAGTCGGACCTCGGCGAGATCGACGCCGGCATCGCCACCCGCTGGGCGCAGGCGGCCGCCGCGCTCGGCCAGACGCTGCCGTGGCACGACGAGGATCCGGCATGACCCCCGCCGCAGACCCGACGACGCGCTTCGAGCGCTGGACACGCTGGCTCGCCGACTTGCAGACCTACGCCGCCACGCCGCAGGCGCTGCGCTGCGAAGGCACGCTGGTGCGCGTGACCGGCCTCGTGCTCGAGGCGGCGGGCGTGCGCGTGCCGGTGGGCGCGGTGTGCGACGTGCACGCCGCCGGCAGCCCGCCGGTGCTGGCCGAAGTCGTCGGCTTCCACGGCGACCGCGCGTTCCTGATGGCCACCGGCGACGTCGCCGGCCTGGCCAGCGGCGCGCGCGTCGTGCCGCGCGAAGTGCCGCCGGCGCCGCCGCGGCTCGGCGGCCACAACCACCCCTGGCGGCGCAGCGAGGACCGCGGCCTGCACCTGCCGATGGGCGAGGGACTGCTCGGGCGCGTCGTCGACTCGCTCGGCCAGCCGCTGGACCGCGCGGGCCCCGTCACCGGCACCCACGACGAGCCGATGACGCGCCGCCCGATCAACGCGATGGACCGCGACCCCATCCGCCAGCCGCTGGACACCGGCGTGCGTGCGATCAACGCGCTGCTGACGATCGGCCGCGGCCAGCGCATCGGCCTGTTCGCCGGCACCGGCGTGGGCAAGTCGGTGCTGCTGGGCATGATGGCGCGCTACACCGCCGCCGACGTGATCGTCGTCGGCCTGATCGGCGAGCGCGGGCGCGAGGTCAAGGAGTTCATCGAGGACAACCTCGGCGACGAAGGGCTCGCGCGCGCGGTCGTCGTGGCCGCACCGGCCGACGCGCCGCCGCTGCTGCGCATGCAGGGCGCGAGCTACGCCACCGCGATCGCCGAGCACTTCCGCGACCGCGGCCGCCACGTGCTGCTGCTGATGGACAGCCTGACGCGCTACGCGATGGCGCAGCGCGAGATCGCGCTGGCGATCGGCGAGCCGCCGGCCACCAAGGGCTACCCGCCGAGCGTGTTCGCGCGCCTGCCGCAGCTCGTCGAGCGCAGCGGCAACGGGCTGAACGGCGTGGGCTCGATCACCGCCTTCTACACCGTGCTCAGCGAGGCCGACGACCCGCAGGACCCGATCGCCGACGCCGCGCGCGGCATCCTCGACGGCCACATCGTGCTGTCGCGCGAACTCGCCGAGGCAGGGCACTTCCCGGCGATCGACGTCGAGCGCTCGGTGTCGCGCGTGATGACGGCTGTGGCCCCGCGCGAGCAGCTCGACGCCGCACGGCGCGTGCGCCAGATGCTGGCGCGGCTGACGAAGGCGCGCGACCTGATCCAGCTCGGCGCCTACGCGCCGGGGCACGACGCCGAACTCGATGCGGCGGTGCGCACGCGCCCGGCGCTCGAAGCGCTGCTGCAGCAGGACATGCACGAGCGCGCCGACCTCGCCACCAGCCGCCGCCAGCTGCTCGCCACCGTGGCCCACCCCGCCGCCTGACTCCCGAACCGAGAACGCTTCATCCGATGCAAACGCTGCGCACCCTCCTCGAACGCGAAGAAGCCGAACGCGACCAGGCGCTCAAGCGCCTGCAGCACGCCGAGGACCAGGCCCGCCGCGCCCGCGCGCAGGCCGAACTGCTGGCGGGCTACCGCGCCGACACCCGCCAGCGCTGGGGCGAGCGGCTCGCCGCCGGCGGCAGCGTGCCCGTCGTGCAGTGCTACCACGGCTTCATGGACCGGCTGCAGCAGGCGATCGCGCAGCAGCAGGGCGAGGTCGAGCGCGCGCAGGCACGCGTCGAGCAGTGCCGCGCCGAGCTCGCCGCGCAGCAGCTGCGCGTCGCCTCGGTGCGCAAGCTGATCGAGCGGCGCCAGCTCGAGGCGCTGGGCCTCGTGCGGCGGCGCGAGCAGAAGGCGAGCGACGAGGCGGCGTCGCGCCGCCGCCGCCGCGCGAGCCCCTGGCAGCCGTCGGACACCGTGCCGTTCGCTGCCTGACGTTCACCCGTTCACCGCCCGACCCCCGGAGCCGCCCCGATGAGCCCGCTTGCCGCCCTGCCCGCCACCGCCGTCCCGCCCGCGTCGGCGACCGCCAGCGCGCCACCGGCGCCGGTCGATGCCGCCTTCGCCGCCGGTGGCCCGTCGGCCTTCGCGCAGCTGCTCGAGCGCAGCGCGGCGCCGTCGTCGCCGTCGCCGACGCCGGCGAGTGCCGACACCGACCCCTCCGGCCCCGCGTCCGCGCGCTGGCGCCCGCCGGCGGTGGCCGAGCGCCCCGCGCTGCGGTCGCGCCCCGACGACGAGGCCGACCGCCCAGCCGGCGACGCCGACGCGGCGCTGCCGATCGCCGCGATCGACGCCGACCTCGTCGCCGACGGCGGCGCGCCGTCGGACGACGAGGCCGACCCGCCGATGCTCGCCGCGGCGCCGGCGCAGGTCGCCGCGGCGGCCCTGCCCGACCGGCCCGACGGTGTCGGTGCCGCCCTGGCCGCGACGGTAGCGTCGCCCTCGGCCGCACCGCACGCCCCCGCCGACGAGCCGGCGGACCCGCCCGCGGCCACCCTGGCCGCGGCAGCCGCGCGCACCCCGTCGCCCCGTGCGGCGGCGCCGGCGCGCCCCGACGACGGCACGGCGCGCGACGCGCCGCCGGCCGACCCGCCGGCCGACACCCCTCCCGCCGCCGCCGGCATGCCCGCC